>CACYBJ010000289.1 GCA_902772565.1 uncultured Lachnospiraceae bacterium
CCGTAAAGGAAAGTACGGCCTCCGAGAGTGGGGAGAGGGCTTCCGACAAGGAAAAGGCATCAGCCGGGGAGATTACGGCATCTGCCAAAGAGTCTGCGGCATCTGCCGAAACCGATACCAACGAAATCTACACCTGGGGCGATCTGGCAGATGAGGACGAAGATGAGCTTGACAAAAAGGCTCTGAAGGCCCGCAAGAAAGCGGAAAAGAAAGCTGCCAGAGAAGCAAAGAAAGCAGAAAAGGCCGAAAAGAAAGCAGCTAAAAAAGCAGCCAAAGAGGCCGACGGGGAAAAAGAAGAAAAGGGCCCCGGATTCTTCGATAAAATCCATGACCTGGTGGTCAAGTATCTGGATAAGGCGGAAGCAGCCATCAGAATTGCAGATGAGGGCAAACAGGATGTGGAAACCTTCTTTAAGAGAAAATCCACCAAGTATGCCATAGAAAAGATCAAAAAGGCTCTGATAAAGATATTAAAGCACATCTGTCCGAGAAAAATGTCGGGCGAGCTTGAATTCGGACTGGAGGATCCTTCCCAGACAGGTATGATACTGGGGGCTGTATCCGCTTTCTATATAACCGATGACAAATTCGTTCTTACACCTAATTTCGATGAAAAGGTGATTAAAGGACGGTTTGAATTCAAAGGACACATACTTTTAGGCGTAATCGTATATCACGCCCTGGCCCTTTACCTGAGAAAACAGGTCAGAATGTTTATACATAACGCTCAGGAACTTAAGGATTCCACGATGGAACGCGTGGATGACATTAAAAATGTATTTGTGACAAGCGAGTCATGATTTCCATAATAACTAATGCGAAAGAGGTAAATAAAATGGCTGATTCTAAATTTAATGAAATGCTGGGTGGACTTTTCAAGAACATGGAAGGCTTTGTGGATTCCAACACTGTAGTGGGAGATGCCATCACCCTTCCCAACGGAATTATTCTTATTCCGCTTGTAGATGTTACTTTCGGTGCCGGCGGCGGTGCTTACAATAAAGAAGCCAAGAATAAAACAGGCGGCGGCGTAGGCGGCAAGATGACCCCTAACAGCGTTGTTATTATTGACGGGGATCATGTGAGACTTCTTAATGTTAAAGAACAGGATGCTCTTACCAAATGCCTTGATCTTGTGCCTGAAATCTCAAGAAGAATCAAGAACCTTAAGAATGGCGGAAGCAAGAGAGATGAGCTTGCGGAAGAGATTGCCCGTGAAGCAGTTGAAGCTCAGGCAAAAAATAAATAAATTTATACTTGCAATTGGTACTGTTTTTTGTTAAACTCTTTTTGTTTAGGTCTTAAGACTAATATTTTTTGAAGGAGGTGCTGTTCCGATGGCAAAATGTGATGTTTGTGGAAAGGGTGCACTTTTCGGTAGACAGATCAGCATTACAAGAAGTCAGGTTTCCGGCAGAGCTAACAGAGAGTGGAAATCTAACGTTAGATCCGTTAAAGTTAAAACTGCAAACGGCGGTGTAAAGAGAATGCATGTTTGTGCTGCCTGCCTCCGTTCCAATAACGTAGAGAGAGCATAATTACGAAACAATGACACGGTCGCCGAAAGGTGGCCGTGTTTTTTTGTTGCCTGAGGCTAACCTATGGCGGTTTTTACTTTACTAAACCGGCCTTAAGAGTTATAATAGGCGTATATGTGTTCACCGAACCAAGATACTTTCGGTCGGTAGAAATGGAGGGCATTTATGGAAGGAACAATAATGAGAGATTCCGGTGAAGTTACCATCGATCCCGGCGTTATTGCTGATTATGCAGGTTCCGCCGCAACGGAATGCTTTGGTGTTGTCGGTATGGCAGCCATAAGCGTAAAGGACGGTCTTGCCAAACTTCTCAAAAAGGATAGTCTCAGAAAAGGTGTCAATGTTGAAGTAATCAACAATGAAATCAATCTGACATTTCATATCATCGTTTCCTACGGTATCAGCATTAAAGCTGTTTGCGAGAATCTTTACGGCAATGTTAAGTATAAGATCGAGGATTTCACAGGTCTTAAGGTTAACAGGATTAAGATTGTCGTAGAAGGCGTGAGAGTAATAGATTAGGAGGAAACAAAAGTTGACAGCTGTTTCTATAGACGCACAGCTCTTTAAGAAAATGTTTCTTGCGGGAGCAATGCGCATTGAATCAAAAAAAGAGATAATTAACGAACTTAACGTTTTCCCGGTTCCCGACGGTGATACCGGTACAAACATGACACTTACAATCCAGTCGGCTGTAAGTGAGTTACAGAGCATTACAGAGGACAGCATCGCAGCCTACTCAAAGGCTATTTCCAGCGGCTCTCTCAGAGGTGCCAGAGGAAACTCAGGTGTTATCCTTTCCCAGATTTTCAGAGGTTTCAGCAAGATTGTCAGAAACTATGATGAAATCGATACCGAAGTTCTCAAAGAGGCAGTGGCAAAAGCTGCGGCAACAGCCTACAAGGCTGTTATGGCACCTAAGGAAGGAACTATCCTTACGGTAATCAGATGCGCCAGCGAGCGTGCCCAGGCTCTTCCTGAGGAAACCACTCTTGAGGATGCCATCAATTCAATAATTGATGCAATGGAAATTGCACTTGAGGATACACCGAACCTTCTTCCTGTACTTAAGGAAGCAGGCGTTGTGGATTCCGGCGGCCGCGGTCTTCTTGAAATCGCCCTCGGAATGCGTGATGTATTCCTTAATCCTGACATGGAAATCGACTACGGAACTCCCGAAGAGGAGGAAGTGGTTAGCGCCTACTGCGTAAAATTCACTATCGAGACAAGAACGGGAATGCTTCTTCCGGATGAACTTGATGTAAAGAAGTATATTGAAGCCAACGGTGAGCTTTACGGATTCGAAATGGACGGAAGAAATGTCAAAGTTCATCTTCATTCCGATACTCCGGGTGTTATCATCGATGAGGCTATTAAGTACGGCAAACTCACAAGCATCAGCATTGAAAGCGTAAACGATCTTGCCGTTCCTTGCGTTAAGCAGGAAGGCGGTAAGGCTGCCAAGACTGAAGCACCGAAGGAGCCTGAAAAGGAAAACGGCTTCATTGCGGTATCCGTAGGCGAAGGCATTAATGAAATCTTTACAGGTCTCGGGGTTGACTCCATTATTTCCGGTGGTCAGACTATGAATCCGAGTACCGACGATATCCTTAAGGCCATCAGTGAAGTAAATGCCAAGAACATTTTCATTCTTCCTAACAACGGTAATATTATTCTTGCTGCAAGTCAGGCAAGAGACCTTACCAAGGACAAGAATGTAATTGTCATTCCTTCCAAGACCGTTCCTCAGGGTATTTCGGCTATGGTTTCATTCCTTGAAGGAAACACTCCCGAAGAGAATGAGGCAGCAATGACCGAAGGTCTTGAGTGCGTTGTAACCGGTGAGGTTACCTATGCAGTCAGAGATACATCCATGAACGGCAAGGAAATCCATGTAAATGATATAATGGGTATCTGCGGCAAGGAAATCGTAGCTGTCGGCAAGGAAATTGAAGATACTTCCTTTGACACAGTTAAGGAAATCGCGAACGATGCTGAGATGATCACCATCTATTACGGACAGGATATCAACGAGAGTGACGCAGAGTCACTTAAGGAAAGAGTTGCTGCAGAATTTCCGGATGCGGAAGTTGAAGCATACTACGGCGGACAGCCTGTTTACTACTACATCATTTCGGTAGAATAAAGCAAGTTTTTGCAGCGCAGTGTTTATTACATTGCGCTGCTTTTTGTGCGATAAGCGAATGCCCTCGGCAGCAAGCGAGCTTGCTGAGCGAGGGCTGAGTGAACGGTCATTGAGCGGACTTCGTACGCGAGATGACCCGTCGAATCGAGTAGGAGTCAGCCTACTCGATTTTTTAGCGGGGGTTACATGTTAGAAACCAGGGACAGCATAAAAAGCGTAAAGGGCATAGGTGACGTGGGCGCAAAGCATC
>CACYBJ010000290.1 GCA_902772565.1 uncultured Lachnospiraceae bacterium
TACACGGCCCGCACGGGTTTTCGAGGCAGATGCAATCATTACCCCGTAGCCCTTCTTTTTGTAGGAAAGAACTTCCTTTACAAGCTCCTGGAAATTGGAATTGAAAGGAGCTACGGAGGAAGCTGCTATGTTAATGCTCTCCGCTGCCTTAATGGCGCTTTTTGAGGCAAATACTCCGGAAGTTACCGTTCTCTTTTTGGAGAGAGCGGCCAGAACCTTTTTGCCCGATATTACGGCAGATGCCTGGCTGGGAAGTATATAGCCCTTCTCAAGCCTTCCCTTCATGGACTCTTCGTACTCGGTCCAAACCGCATCCGCAGCCGATTCCACGTGCTGTGGGTCTATTACGAAGAATACGGCATCATCTCCGAAATAATCAAAGAAACCTACTGTCTTTTTGCAGAAGGTGTTTACGTAACTGTCCAGGTTTACCGAATAGTACATGTATTCGATATTCTCTTCCAGTTCCTTTATCTGCCGAATGATCCTTGCCGCTTCCTCGGTCTTGAATTCTTTTCGGAAGGCTTCGGAACACTTCTTCGCTTCATCGGAAAGTTTTCTTAGACCTGCGGCAATTTCGCTGTCCGTATATATGTTTTCCGTCACCGGAAAAATCTGAACTTCTTCTATGTTTTCCACGGAGCGCTGGGAGGATGCGTCAAACACGCGGATGGTATCCACGTCATCGCCCCAAAGTTCGATACGGACGGGAGAATCTTCGCACACCGGGAAGATATCGATTATACCGCCCTGTATGGAAAACTCGCCTTCGTTTTCTACTCTGGCCTGTCTTTCGTATCCTAAAAGCAAAAGCCTGTTTTCCAGATCCTTAAGATCCACTGTGGACTCAAGGTTTATTGTAATGGCTGCGTCCTTATAAACCTGCAGTTCCTGACGTCTGTCCATACCTGCATCCACGGAACATACTATGGTTCCGCCGGTGCCTGTGATCAGATTCTTAAGAACCTTCATGCGCTCTTTTACCATCTGGCGGCCTTTGATATCTGCCTGATAGAAAATGAAATCCCTGGAAGGATAAAAAAGCACATTGTCATCGAAGGCCTGCCACTCGCCGGCTATCTTTTCGGCGGCCAGATCGTCCGGTGTGATAACCACACGGTACTTATAGTTCTCGCCAAGTGCCTGCAGAAAGTGAGCACGCTGTCCTTCGATCATACCCGTAAGGGCCAGAGGGGTCCTGCCGGAATCAAGGAATTCTTTTGCTTCTGTAAAAGAACCGTACTTTGTAAGCGGTTCGAAAAAAGTCTTTATCATCAACTGATCCTGTTAGATACCGTTAAACAGATTCATAGCGGTATCGATATTCTCTCTGATAATTACCTCAACTGCCCTGGCGCCGTTTTCAAGACCGGACCTGGCATCATCCTCCAAAGCCTTCGGGAAACGGGAAAGAACCCAGTTCGCAAGATCCGCGCCTTCGGGCTTGGCTCCCACTCCTATGCGGACTCTGGGAAACTTCTCGGTTCCCAGATGAGCGATAAGGCTTTTCATGCCGTTATGTCCGCCTGCAGAGCCTGAAGCCCTGACTCTTATGTGCCCCGGCTCGAGGGCTATTTCATCAAATACAACAATTATATCTTCCGGCGAAATACCGTAGTACTTGCTGAGAGGTCCGACGCATTCTCCGGAGGAATTCATAAAGGTTTCAGGCTTAAGGAGTATCACCTTTTCGCCGGCAAATACACCCTTTCCCGTAAGGCCCCTGAACTCCCGGCTCTTCATGGGAATGTCCCATCGGTCAGAAAGTTCCTCAATAACGCCGTAACCTATGTTATGTCTTGTACCTTTGTACTTTGTGCCCGGATTTCCCAGGCCTACTATCAGTTTCATCTTTTTATTACTCTTCTTTTACGCTTTCAAACCATTCGCGTTGCATACAAACCTGCTTCGCATGTTTTCACGCATTCCGCTTCACATGTTTTCACACATTCCGCTTCACATGTTTTCACACATTCCGCTTCACATGCCTGTTGCTCACTTCATGGTCTGATTCATATGTTTTCTACTTATTTACTCCGTAAACTTCCTCTGCGATTCTGCAGCTTTGAAGCGCATCCTTCGCATAGTAGTCGGCTCCGATTTCCACTGCATACTCAGGAGTCATTACGGCTCCTCCCACCACAGTCTTGCAGGTAAGACCTGCTTCCTTAAGCTGCTGTATGGTTTCTTTCATGCTGCCGAGTGTTGTAGTCATGAGGGCAGAAAGGCCTACCAGCTTCACGTCTTCGGCAGATGCCGCCTTCACCACCGCCTCGGGAGGAACGTCCTTGCCCAGATCTATTACCTCGAAACCGTAGTTTTCAAGAAGTATTCTTACTATGTTTTTGCCTATGTCATGAATATCGCCCTTAACGGTGGCAAGCACCACCTTGCCGTTGCTGACCTGCTGTTTGTTTTCCTTAAGGAGCGTAGTCTTTATCACGTCGCTGGCCGCCTGCATAACGGATGCGGACTGAATGAGCTGCGGAAGGAAAAGGGCACCCTTTTCAAACTGCTTGCCCACATAATCAAGAGCCGGTATGAGCACCTCGTTTACCAAAAGCACGGGCTCACCCATATCTATACATTTGGCGGTCAGAGACTTGCCTTCATCCCTAAGGCCTCTTACAAGGGCTTTGTAAAGAAGTTCTCCGTCTTCTCCGAAGAGTCTCTTTCCTTCCTCGGTAGGACCGCCCGTTACGGCATCTGCCGAAGAAGAACTCTTTTTCAGTGCATCGCCCGCACTCCCTTTCTCCGCCTCCGCAAGACGCTGGGAAACGGACATATATCCGGCATATGCGCTGATGTACTCTTCCGAATTCTTATCGTGGTTGGCAAGAAGTCTGTAGGCTCTTACCGCACCGATGTTAGGTTCGATGTTCGGATTGATAATTGGCATGGACAGACCGTAGCAAAGAGCCATCGTAAGGAAGGTTGCGGTAACCTGCTCTCTGAAAGGCAGACCGAAGGAGATGTTGGAAACACCCAGTATGGTCTTAAGGCCCATCTCCCGGCGGACTCTCTGCATTGCCTCAAGAGTGGCCATTACGGCTTCCTGCTCTGTGGAGGCGGTCATGGTAAGACAGTCGATGAAGATTTCGTTGGTTTTAAAACCTTCCTGTCTTGCCCTGTTGTATATTCTGCTCGCAATGCCCACACGGGCAGATGCGGTTTTCTGAATACCTGTATGGTCAAGAGTGAGTCCCAATACGTTGGCACCGTACTTTCTTGCTATGGGAAGTATGGCCTCAAGGGACTCCTCATCGCCGTTAACGGAATTGACTGTAGGCTTACCGTTATAAACTCTCAGTCCTGCCTCGATTACTTCGGGGTTGGTGGAGTCGATCTGAAGAGGAACATCGGTTACGCTCTGTATGGCTTTTACCACCCTGATCATGGCCTCTTTTTCGTCTATTCCCGGAACGCCCACGTTTACATCAAGGATGTCTGCGCCGGCATCTACCTGGGAAAGGGCCTGTTCCAGCACATAGTTGATGTCGCCTCTCTTTACGGCTTCCTGGAAACGCTTCTTACCTGTAGGATTTATTCTTTCTCCGATTACTCGTGGCTGGTCGATAAAGACAGTCTTGCTGCCGGAAGACAGACAGGATTCGCGCTCATGTCTTTCCACCATGTATTCGGAGGCTTTCTGTAATTTATGTTCCTGCTTGAAGTCTTCTACGGCGATTTTCACCTGAGAAATGTAATCCGGAGTACTGCCGCAGCATCCGCCCACAATCTTAACACCGTAAGGAAGGGACTCCTTGATAACTTCGGCAAATTCTTCCGGAAGCACGTCGTACTCATTGGTAATAGGATCCGGAAGGCCCGCATTCGGCTTAAACACCAGCGGAATTGTGGAAACGGCGGATATCTGCTTAACTATAGGCATGAGCTGTGCAGGTCCCAAAGAACAGTTAAGTCCGATGGCTGCTGCACCCAGGCTTTCCATGGTTACGGCGAAAGACGCAGGGTCTGTACCAGTAAAGGTACGTCCTCTTTCTTCAAAGGACATGGTGACGATAAATGGCAGATCTGAGTTTTCCTTAACAGCCAGAACCGCAGCCTTGGCTTCATAAAGATCTGTCATGGTTTCAATGGCAAAAAGGTCTACGCCTGCTGCCACGCCTGCTTTTACCTGCTGGGCAAATATGTCCACAGCCTCTTCAAAATCCAGATCTCCTATGGGCTCAAGCATGGCTCCGATGGGGCCAAGGTCAAGGGCAACGTAGGACGCACCGCTTCTCTTTGCATTTCTTACAGCAGCGGTAACAAGTGTCTCCACGGTTTCTCCTGTGGCTGCCATTTTCTTTCTGTTGGCACCGAAGGTATTGGTATAAACCACGTCGGCTCCCGCAGCCACGTATCTGGCATGAATACTTGTTATAAGATCCGGGTTGGTAAGGTTAAGCATTTCGGGAATGCCTCCGAGTTCAAGACCTGCGGCCTGAAGCTGGGTTCCCATGCCTCCGTCAAGGATAATAAAATCCTTCTTAAGTTTTTCGGTAAATTTAAGCATACTTTTCTTCTCTTCTGATACTTTTTATTATCGGTTGATTACTACACTTATGCCTTTATTTATTTCTAATTACGATTCTTAATCACTTTTTGTGACATTGTTTTTATTTATTGGTTATTCAGCGGACTGATCTTGCATCCGCTTCTGAGATCGCATTTTTCACAATACTCAGGCTCTCCGCATCGCTTACGTTTACGCTGCACACTGCAAGCCTCCGGACCTGCTTTGCTCTTTTCGTCCTCCGTATCCGGCGTACTCTTTTTCGGAACCAGTCCGAATATGGCACTTACGGATTTAATGGGAGTCATGAGCCCGCCTTCGGTGATCTTTATTCCCGTGAGTTTCTGGCCGTTTATCACGCTTAGAAACTCTTCGTTTATTCCAAGAGGCAGATCTCCGTAACCGGGAGAAAACCTGAAGGTGTGTTCCATTTCGGGGAGACGCTTTTTTATTTCCTCTTCAATGTCGTCACAGAGGGCATCTGCCACGCATCCGGCTACCGCATCGTAAACCACCGCAAGGGCCGGCTCTTTAACCGCCAGCATCCTCGTTCTGGTATCCACCTCGCCGCCAATGGTTGAACACATGACTATGCACTTTGTGCTGTCCTTAAGAAGGGATTTCATGTCATTTCCGGGAAGCACAAGGCCGGCGCCCATGAGTTTCACACCCTCTTCTGTTATTTCAAAATCAAAGAGCTTGTAGGTGTAGCTTACGGCAGCATCTGCCTTGATCAACTCTTCGGCACGCTCAATAAGTCTTACGGTAACCTCATCCGGATTTCCGTCTTTGATCCCCAGAAACCGGGCAACCATGTTTTTGTCAACTTTTCGTATTTCCATATATCACGCTTAAGATTCGTTTGGAACCCATCGGTTTTCTTAAATATATTATCGGGGCTTTAACGTGAATTGAGGGCGCTTAAAAAAAGCATCGTAAACACTCAATCCGGACATAGCCATACAGAGTATATTATACCATCAAGTCGCCGTGAAATATACTAAATTTTATTAAGATTCTTTAAAGATTGAGCGCACAAAAAAATAAACCGGGCGCCCCAACGCCCGGTTTTATCTTTACACCCCGCCCACCAAAGTGGGCTTATCTCCAAAAGAGGTTTAATTGTATCTGTCATCCTTACGTTCAACAACAATCTTGATGTTTTCGGGACTGGCAATGAGTGTCTGTCCTGCCTGGATCGATGAATGTGCTTCCACGATGCAGTTTTCAATTGTTGTATTATCCCCAATGTGAACGTCATTAAGGATGATGGAATTTTTGATTTTAACATTGTCGCCGATGTAAACTTTCTTGAATACGATGGAGTTCTCAACACTTCCGTTAACAATGGTTCCGGAAGAGATAAGAGAATTCTTCACTTCGGCGTTCGGATTATACTTTGCAGGAGGAAGATCGTCCACCTTGGAGTATACATCCGGATTTTCCTTAAAGAAATGATTTCTCACTTCAGGCTTTAAGAAATCCATGTTGGTCTTAAAGTATGATTCTACTGATGCGATGTTGGCCCAGTAGCTGGTCATCTCGTAGGCACGGATGTTCTTTGTGTCCATGTATCTGATGATTACGCCACGTACGAAGTCATACTGATCCTCGGCTACCGCTGTTTCGCAGAGTTCCATGAGAAGACGTCTTCTGATAACATAAACACCTGTGGAAATCAGGTTTGTGTCGGCATTGATCGGCTTCTCTTTGAAGTCGATGATCTTTCCTGTTTCATCAACAGTTACAGCACCGAATCTGGAAAGGTCTTCCTCTGAATCGGCCTTCTTAACAACAACTGTTACGTCGGCATTGCTGTCGATGTGCTCCTGAAGAACCTTGCTGTAATCAAGCTTGTAAACACCGTCGCCGGATGCGATTACAACGTATGGTTCGTGGCAGTCACGAAGGAAATCTATGTTCTGATAGATGGAATCCAGTGTTCCTCTGTACCAAAAGCTGTTGTCGGTAGTGATAGTCGGAGCGAAGGTATAAAGACCACCCTGCTTACGACCGAAATCCCACCACTTTGATGAGCTTAAGTGTTCATGGAGAGAACGGCTGTTATACTGTGTAAGAACTGCAACCTTCTGAATGTGAGAGTTGGTCATGTTGCTAAGTGCAAAGTCGATGCTTCTGTAGCTTCCGGCTACGGGCATTGCAGCAACCGCTCTCTTGTTGGAGAGTTCTTTCATTCTTTTTGAATTGCCGCCGGCAAGAATAATACCTATTGCTTTCATTATCTGTCACCTGCCTTTATCAGACTTCCGCCGCTCGGAAGAATTCCGCCTACGTAATCATCTTCGCAGGTTCCACCGCTGATAACGGTATTCTTACCAACTGTTACATTGTCAGGGATGACAGTATCTTCACCGACGGTTACAAGGTCATCTGCATAGATGGCAGGCTTAAAGTCGTTAGGAACGGACTCGCCTACGCCAAGTTTGCAGTTCTCGCCGATTACGGTATTCTCGGCAATGATACCCTTGTGGATTTCGGTTCCGGCACCGATGACCGTGTTCTTCATGATAATACAGTCATTGATGACAGCGCCTTCGCCAATGGTTACGCCTGCGCCGATAACGGAGTTGTTAACTTCACCGTAAATTTCGCAGCCTTCACCGATAATTGCACGATTGATCTTAGCTGTGTCGGAAATGTACTGAGGTCTGATAGTCTCGGACCTTGTGTAGATTTTCCAGAACTCATCATAAAGATCGAAAACAGGAACCATGTCAATAAGTTCCATGTTGGCAGCCCAGTATGAACCCAGAGTACCTACGTCCTTCCAGTAACCTTCGAACTTGTAGGCAAATACCCTGTCGCCCTTTTCATGGCAGTATGGAATAATGTGCTTACCGAAGTCGCAGCCTTCCTGATCTTTAAGCTTGATGAGTGCTTCCTTAAGAACTTTCCAGGAGAAAATGTAAATACCCATGGATGCAAGATTGCTTCTCGGATTCTTAGGCTTTTCTTCGAAGTCTCTTACCTTAAGGTCATCGTCGGTTATAACTACACCGAAACGGCTTGCTTCTTCCCAAGGCACGGGATAGGTTGCAAGTGTAATGTCGGCATTGTTCTTTTTATGGTAGTTGAGCATCTCTTCGTAATCCATCTTGTAGATGTGATCGCCGCCGAGAATCAGAACATAATCCGGATTGTAGGATTCCATGTAGCGGAGGTTCTGATAGATAGCATTGGCAGTACCTGTGTACCACTCTGCATTTGTGCTCTTTTCATAAGGCGGAAGAATTGAAACACCACCGATGTTTCTGTCAAGATCCCACGGAATACCGATACCGATGTGAGCATTAAGCTTCATCGGCTGATACTGAGTGAGAACACCGACTGTGTCAACACCAGAATTGATACAGTTACTTAACGGAAAATCGATGATGGAATACTTTCCACCAAACCCTACAGCGGGTTTTGCCACATCTGCCGTGAGGACGCCGAGTCGTGAACCCTGGCCGCCTGCAAGCAACATGGCTATCATTTCTTTTTTAATCACAGTATCCACCTCTTATAAATAAAGTATTGTGAGAATCGCACAAGGCGCACCCCTCTCACGATATACATAAGATTATACCACAAGGTTTGTGAAATTCAATCATAAATTACAAAAAATCGGTATAATTTCGGGCTTTTTTCGTCATTTTCAACAAAATCATATTATCAACTCTGTTATATGGTTATTTCTCTATCAGATCCTCAATGGTGCATCCCAGCACTTTTGCCATGCCATACAGTGTTTCGGCGCTTGCCTTGTTGATATCCTTACGGCGCTGTTCATACATCTGGACCGAACGCAAACTCACTCCGGACTGTTTTGCAAGTTCCGCCTGAGTGCAGCCGTAGGCTGTACGTATCCGTTTCAGATTGGTATCTTTGAAGTGCTCTCTTACTCTCTCCTCTGTAATATCGACAAATTTTGTGATATCCGCTTCGTGGAGGGTATAATACATTTTTTTCAGATCATCGAAGGTCAGCACTTTGAAAATGTCGCTGTACCGTCTTGCCGAGTACCATTGATAATATGCCACCGCCCATCCGATCCAGTATTCCGCAGAACGTTCCATGTGTTCCTTCGGTTCTGCCTCAAGACATTTTCCCGTGGTCTCAAAAACAACTTCTACAGCGATTTCAACCCCGCTTTTTCCCGAAAGCAGAGAAGCCTCGCCGTTTTCCATGCGGCGACTTACCATACTGGCAACAAAGAGCTGTACAAATACCTCACCCGGGATCCGGCAGGTATTTATCGCATAGTCAAATGCGTCACCCAACACCGACCGGGCATTATTCAGATATATTTCTCGGTATGCGTGGATCATCGTTTCCGATACCTCCTCTTATAATATCCTGGATATACAAGCCGTCCTCTTCTTCATCCAGTATTTCCTGATACATTTTGTTTGCTTCATCATTTCTTGCTTTCCGAAAAACATAGTAGGTGCTCTTATCGGCAGTCTCAAATCCCTCATACCTGATCTTCGAAAAAGCGAACTGCGATTTGACAACGATCTGCTCCCCGAGTTTTCCAAGCCGCATCGCCCGGGCCAGCTGTCCCACCGTGATTCCGTTGTTGATGAATGCCTCCGCGTAATCAAAATAGGAATCATCGGCTCTGTATCCTACAATCAGGTCGAATGCGTTCACGTTTACTCCAAAGTGATCGATCAGATACTGTTTTGCCCTTCTTGCCACCGGCGACTTGATTGAAAAAAGACGATGTTCCACGAGAACGGCGATCCAGTTCAGTATGGAATATTCCGGACTGTTAAGGTTAAGTATATTCAGGTATTCAACATCGAGGGTGTATCTGTTGGAAAACCCGTCGCGCAATGATGAAACCGCCCACTCTTTTGCCAGATCGTTGCTTTCGGTGCAATAGAACCCCATGCCGAAATCGTTGTTCCTTTTCCCCTCGCCGAAAACCGGTACCTTAATGACATGATTCGAGCCGTGATATATTGTAATTCTTTTATCCATTAAGCTGTACCTCCATTCGTTCTTGTCATTATTATATCACCACGGTGATAGTATATCAAGCAGTCATGTTATAATTTATATCACCACAGTGATACTCCTCGTTGGATAAGGCGATTTTTTGCATAGCACGTCGCATATAACGAAAAACTCCCGGGGACCTGCCTCGGGAGTTTTAATATGGGTAACCAATAGAGATAGTTTACTTTTTCTTTTTAATAATGGCCACAAGTGCGAAAAATGCGTTAAGAGCACACCATGCTCCCCAGATTGCCAGATCCTTGAAAGTTCCGGAGTTTGAGAATCCGAGAAGTGCTGCAAGACCGAACATAATGATAAGTGCGATGTTTCCGCCTTTGCCCTGTGACTTTCTTGTGGCAATCGAAACGATACCGCCGGCGATCATCATGATCGCAACAAAAAGTCCTGCCGAGCCGGATACTTCACCGTTTTCCTGAAGCGCATTGGAAAGACCTGCCGCGCATGACTGGAACATTACAAGAAGAGATAAAACGATTGACAGAATACCTGCCACCAGCTTCCATGTTTTCATAACCAAAAATCCTCCTGATTTTGAAATAAAACAAATTACGAAACTAACAGCCGATTCGCTTAAGCTTTGCTTCGTAGTCTGTCTCTTGAGGAAATGGTATCACAAAAAAATTCACTCCGTTGCCACTGCTACGGGGTGAATTTTGCGTTTTTATGATTTTTCATTGTCCATAATCATCTGTCGAAAATGCATTTTAGATTTTCTCCGCCAGAATCCCGTCGATTTCTTCGATCACTTCATAAATCAGTTCGTCACAATGCTGCTTTTTGGAAATGCCTGCGTTCCTTGCGGCAGCCAGAAGTTCAGAGCAGTTTAATGAGCAGTGACTGCCGGCAAACTTCTTTACAAATCCGGCAGATGCCGCCGGGCTCACACCCAGTCCCGAAAGAATGAGCATTCCCGCATTTACGGTTCCGCACACATTTCCGCACAAAAGACCGGCGCCGAAATTGGTGCCCATCTTCCTTGCCTGTTCCGTACTTAGTCCCAGTTCTTCGGCATATGCCATAAGAAGAGTCTGACCGCAGTTTGCGGGAGTCGGGGAGTTTCTTAATTGTTCAGCTATTTCTTTATGTTTCATCGCCGTTACCTTATCTTCTTTTATCTCTGATTTGTTGTCCTACTTTTTCACCATCCGATACACGAATACATCTCTCTGCATTATGCTGTCTTCGTACTCAAAGTTGATTTCATACTCAGGGAAGGTTTCCTTAAAGAAATCAATATAGTACTTTTCCATCTGTTCTCTTGTGTGGTCGCCACGAACCTCGTCGCGTTCCATCATCAGACTGTCGATGCCTTCGCCGGAATTAAGCCTTAACTCGTAATCGTACTCATCTACCACGAGAAGAACCTCATCGGTGTCAACTCCGTTCTTCATTTTCACGGGATACTTTTTCACGTCCTCAGAGTTGGTAAGGAACACATCTCCCGCATCGTAAAGAAGGGTTGTGTAGCAGGTCGATACCCAGTGAGCGCTGAGAAGAAGTATCACATCATCCCCGGTTTCGGCTGCGGTTTCCTCAAACTTCGGAGTGTAATCCGGCCTCGGGTAGAGGTAGATGCTGTCGGCAATTATATTGTAGGTCAGGCAGATCACTGCCAGAATCACCGCAGTAGTTATTTCGGCATTTCGCCCGACAACTTCTCTTTCAGTTTTAACACTGTCTTTACCGTTTTTATTGTCGTACTTGCTGCCGCCATAACTTTTCCCGGCAACAACCGTTACCAATTTCCTGATTCCGAGAAATACCAGCAGCACCAGCGCCGGATAGGTAATCGAAATATACCTGTCAGCATGGAAAAGCTTAAGATCGAGCTCCGCATAGCCTATTGTGAAGTACCACTCCAGAAGCGTGGCTGCAGCTATGGTAATTACAAAAAACTTTGTCCGGCTCATGCCCTTTACAAAGCCCGCCACCTTCGCTGCGATTTTCGGTATGGGAGTGCTTTCGTTCTTTGAAAGTTTCTCGCTGCCGGAGGTTAGATTAATCAAAAGCGAAAGCACCAAAACTATCACCATGCCAAGCAAAGCATAAAACAGAAGCATCATGGGAATGTAAGGATACTGAACCTTAAGCTTCACGCCGGTAAAATCCTGTATGAAAGCATTTATCACCATGCTGGCTCTGTACTCAAAATCGGTATAGAAAATGATATTAAACATGCTGCTGACGGAATTGATCACTGTCTGCAGAAAAGCCGGCATATGCGTAGTTACTTCAGAGGATGCGGCACCGCTGGCCACGGTGGACATGGTCTGTGCCCTGTTTCCCGCCGCCGAAAAAAGCATGGATACTCCCACGCCCGACAGCATGGCAAGGGCATAGCTTACAAGCTTCGCCCAGTTCTTTTTGATCAGATATCCGAAACAGAAAAGCACTGCCATCATAAAGGCAAAGGGCAGGAAGAAATAGTGCGTAAGACTTCCGAGAGCCGTTGTGATAAACAAAGCGATGGTTGCCCTTATTTTCTGCTTCTTCGCATCTGCCGTAAGAAATGACAGATGGAAATACATCAGCATTACGCCGAACATTGCAAGAAGCGCATACTGTCTGGCGAACACAAAGGTGTTAAGACCTGCGCCGGAGAAGCCGTAGAAAGCCACAACCACATAGCCCGCGAGGTCGCTTTTCGTGAGTTTTCGCACCAGGGCGAAAAGGAAAAACTGCAGAATCACAAAGGCCACGATATTTATCGGGAAGGAATACCACTTGGAAAACTGTCCCGGGAAAAAGGAACAGATGGTGTGCAGTATCAGAAAATAAAGCGGCGGATGTATATCCTGCTTAAGATTATAAATTACATTGCCGTAGTCAAACTCCTGACCCGGGTTTACGGTAATATAGTCCTTAAA
>CACYBJ010000291.1 GCA_902772565.1 uncultured Lachnospiraceae bacterium
GAAAAGGCGATTTATACGGAAACACTTCTTTCACACAATATTGCGGATGTAAGGCGTGTTTCCTGGAATGTCCCCGACATTACCGCCTCCGGTAAAGCACAGAGGCTTCTGGAAATAGTGGAAATGGCAAAGGATGAGGATCGTAAGGTTATTGTCTTCACCTTCTTTAAGACCATTGCGGAAAGCGTGGCGGCGATACTCGGAGAAAAGTGTGTGGGAATCATAGACGGCTCCACATCTCCCGAGAGCCGGCAGAAATCTGTTGATGCGTTAAATGCCGCTCCCGGCGGTTCGGTGCTTGTGGCTCAGATAGTTGCCGGAGGAACCGGTCTTAACATACAGGCGGCCAGTGTGGTTATTCTCTGCGAGCCCCAGTATAAGCCTTCCCTTGAGAATCAGGCTATATCCCGTGCATACCGTATGGGACAGAGCAGAAGCGTTCTTGTTCACAGACTTCTGGCAGATGACACCTTCGACGAAAGACTGCTGGAGATAGTAAAGAGCAAGCAGAAGATATTTGACGCATTTGCCGATGAATCTGCCGCGGCGGAAAAGATGGACGTGGACGAGGCAGCGCTTAACGATCTCATCCAGGAAGAAATCAACCGTATCAACTCCGAACTTCCGGATGCAAAGCACGAAGAATAGGGAAGAAAAACCCTTTAAATATTTGAAAAATCAATTGACAAGGTTTACCTTGGGTGTTAATATGGATGATGCACTATTGTGGGATTTAGGGTCTTTTTGCGCCTTTTTCACCCACAATGTGCATCTAAATTTATGTCAAGGAGTTAAACGTCAATGAATAAAAACAAAATTCATCCGATTAAAGTTGGCAAAAATGTTCGTATGAGTTTCGCCAGACAGAACGAGATCCTTGAGATGCCTAACCTCATCGAGGTACAAAAATCTTCTTACCGTTGGTTCCTTGAAAAGGGACTTAAGGAAGTCTTTGAGGATGTTTCCCCAATCTCTGATTTTAACGGAAATCTCAGTCTTGAATTCATCGATTATGAGCTCAGGGAGCCTAAGTATACCATCCCCGAGTGCAAGGAAAGAGACGCTACCTACGAAGCACCTCTTTTCGCCAAGGTTCGCCTTCACAATAAGGAAACCGACGAAATAAGCGAACATGACATCTTTATGGGCAATCTGCCGGCTATGACTGCCACCGGTACATTCGTTGTAAACGGTGCAGAACGTGTTATCGTCAGCCAGCTTGTTCGTTCTCCGGGTATCTATTTCGATATCGGACATGACAAAATCGGTAAAGAACTCTTCTCATGTACCGTTATTCCTAACCGTGGTGCATGGCTTGAGTATGAAACTGATTCAAATGACGTTTTCTATGTGCGTGTTGACAGAAACCGTAAGGTGCCTGTAACACAGCTTATACGTGCGCTTGGTGTAGGCACCAACCAGGAGATCGTTGATCTCTTCGGTGAGGAGCCTAAGCTTCGTGCTACCTTTGAAAAGGATCCTGCAACAAACTACCATGAAGGTCTTCTTGAACTTTACAAGAAGCTTCGTCCGGGTGAGCCTCTTGCAGAGGAAAGCGCTCTTACTCACATCAACAATCTTTTCTTCGATGACAGAAGATACGATCTTGCAAGAGTAGGTCGTTATAAGTATAACAAGAAGCTTCACTTCAACAAGAGAATCGTGGGCTTCGCATTTGCCGAAGATGTTGTGGATCAGCTCACAGGCGAGATTCTTGCCGAGGCAGGAACCGTAGCTACTGAAGAGCTTGCTACAACAATTCAGAATGCCGCAGTTCCTTATGTAATCATGCAGGGCGAAGAGCGTAACATTAAGGTTCTCTCCAACATGGCAGTAGACCTTAGAAACTTCGTAAAGTGCGATCCTGAAGAACTGGGTATCAACGAACTTGTATTCTACCCTGAACTTAAGAAGATTCTTGACGAGTTTGACAATATCGACGACATAAAAGAAGCTATTTCCGAAAGAGTGCATCTGCTTGTTCCAAAGCACATCACAAAGGAAGATATCTTCGCATCCATAAATTACAACATGCACCTCGAGTACGGCATCGGTACCAAGGATGACATCGATCACCTCGGAAACCGTCGTATCCGTGCAGTGGGCGAACTTCTCCAGAACCAGTACAGAATCGGTATGACAAGAATGGAGAGAGCCGTAAGAGAAAGAATGACCACTCAGGATCTTTCTACTGTTACAGCTGCCAACCTTATCAATACCAAGCCTGTAACTGCAGCTGTTAAGGAATTCTTCGGTAGTTCCCAGCTTTCACAGTTCATGGATCAGAACAACCCGCTTAGTGAGCTTACACATAAGAGACGTCTTTCAGCCCTCGGCCCCGGTGGTCTTTCAAGAGACCGTGCCGGATTCGAAGTTCGAGACGTTCACTATACACACTACGGAAGAATGTGTCCTATCGAGACACCTGAAGGTCCTAACATCGGTCTTATCAACTCACTTGCTTCCTACGCAAGAATCAACGAATACGGTTTCGTTGAAGCTCCTTACAGAAAGTGTGACAAGTCCGATCCTTCAAATCCGAAGGTAACAGATGAGGTTATCTACCTTACAGCCGACGAAGAAGACCGCTTCACCGTTGCTCAGGCATCCGAGCCTGTAGATGAAAACGGCCATTTCGTAAACAATCTCGTATCGGGACGTTACAGAGAAGAAATCGCATCTTACGATAAGTCCAGAATCGATCTTATGGACGTATCTCCCAAGATGGTATTCTCAGTTGCTACCGCTATGATTCCGTTCCTTCAGAACGACGATAGTAACCGTGCCCTCATGGGTTCAAACATGCAGCGTCAGGCAGTGCCGCTTCTTTTCACCGAGTCACCTCAGGTGGGTACCGGAATCGAAGAAAAAGCAGCTGTTGACTCAGGTGTATGTATCGTAGCCGAGAACGACGGTACAGTTGAATATGTAGATGCCGACTCCATCGTTGTAAGACGTGAGGATGGCAATGCAGACCGTTACATCGTTGCAAAATTCGCAAAGAGCAACCAGGGAACCTGCTACAATCAGAGACCTATCGTTTACAAGGGCGATAAGGTTAAGAAGGGCGAAGTAATCGCAGACGGACCTTCAACATCCGGCGGCGAACTTGCTCTCGGTAAGAACCCTCTCATCGGTTTCATGACCTGGGAAGGTTACAACTACGAGGATGCCGTTCTTCTTAGTGAAAGACTTGTACGTGATGATGTTTACACATCAATCCACATTGAAAAATACGAAACAGAAGCAAGAGATACCAAGCTCGGACCGGAAGAAATCACAAGAGACATTCCTTCCGTAGGTGAGGAAGCTTTAAAGGATCTCGATGACAGAGGTATCATCAGAATCGGTGCCGAAGTAAGAAGCGGTGACATTCTCGTAGGTAAGGTTACACCTAAGGGCGAGACCGAGCTTACTGCAGAAGAAAGACTTCTCCGTGCCATCTTCGGTGAAAAGGCAAGAGATGTACGTGATACATCACTTCGTGTTCCTCACGGTGAATTCGGTATCATCGTAGATACAAAGGTATTCACAA
>CACYBJ010000292.1 GCA_902772565.1 uncultured Lachnospiraceae bacterium
GAAGGTCTTAACGTACTCGAGTATTTCATTTCCGCACACGGCGCCCGTAAAGGTCTTTCCGATACGGCTCTTAGAACAGCCGACTCCGGTTACCTTACAAGACGTCTTGTAGATGTAACTCAGGATATTATCGTTCGTGAGACAGACTGTGCTGTAGACAGAGATGAGATTCCGGGAATCGAAGTAAAGGCTTACTACGAAGAAATCTACAATGATGTTAAGATCATCGAGTCACTTCAGGAAAGAATCACAGGAAGAACTTCCTGCGAAACTATCTATGATGACAACGGTGAGGTTATTGTTAAGAAGAATCAGCTCATCACTCCAAGACGTGCCGAGAAGATTTGTGCCACAAAGGCAATCGTGGATGCCGGTCTTGACGCATCTGTTAAGATCAGAACAGCACTTTCCTGCCGTTCACACGTTGGTATCTGTGCTAAGTGCTACGGTACTAACCTTGCAACAGGTGTTCCGGTACAGGTTGGTGAAGCAGTAGGTATCATTGCTGCTCAGTCCATCGGTGAGCCGGGTACACAGCTTACCATGAGAAACTTCCACTCCGGTGGTATCGCTAACGCATCCGATATCACACAGGGTCTTCCTCGAGTAGAAGAGCTTTTCGAAGCAAGAAAGCCTAAGGGTCTTGCTATTATCGCTGAATTCGGCGGTAAGTTCGAATACATCGACTCCAAGAAGAAGAGAGAAGTTGTTATTACAAACGAAGAAACAGGCGAGTCCAAGAACTACCTGATTCCTTACGGATTCTCAGTATCTGAGCCTACAAGAACTCACATTGAGGCCGGTGACAAGATCACAGAAGGTTCTATCGATCCTCACGATCTTCTCAGAATCAAGGGTCTTCGTCCTGTTCAGGATTACCTCCTTCGTGGTGTTCAGCAGGTATACCGTGATTCTGCTTCCGTTGATATCTCCGATAAGCACATCGAAGTAATCGTTCGTCAGATGCTTAAGAAGATCAAGGTAGAGGAAATCGGTGATTCATCATTCCTTCCGGGATCAATGGTAGATATCCTTGACTTCGAGGATGAAAATGAAAGACTTGCTGCTGAAGGCAAGGAAGTTGCTACAGGTGAGAGAATCATTCTTGGTATTACCAAGGCCTCTCTTGCTACCAACTCATTCCTTTCAGCTGCATCATTCCAGGAAACAACAAGAGTTCTTACAGATGCCGCTATCAAGGGCAAGGTAGATCCGCTTGTTGGTCTTAAGGAAAACGTTATCATCGGTAAGATCATTCCTGCCGGTACAGGTATGGCTGTTTACTCTGACATCAAGCTTGACTCCGATGAAAGAGAAGCCAGAAGAAAGGCTGAACTCAAGAGACTTCGTCAGGAAGCACTCGAAGCCGAAAAGGCTAAGAGAGCCGAAGAAAAGGCTAAGCAGAAGGAAGCCGAAAGACTTAAGGCAGAAGAAGAATCCGAAGAAGATTACCTTGATGCCAGCGACTATCTCGATTCCAACGATTTCGACGATGATTCTGAATATGACAGCGACGAATTCGTATATGCAACCGAGGCAGATCTCGAAAACGACGAATTCGAGTATGCAACCGAAGACGAAGAATTCGAGTATGAAGAGGAAGATTTCGAAGAGTTCGATGATTCCGATTCGGAAGAGTAAATTTATCTTTTATGCTGCTGCTCCTTAGGGAGCAGCGGCTATCTTTTAAAACAATCCTTACA
Source organism: uncultured Lachnospiraceae bacterium (assembly GCA_902772565.1). Classification (GTDB taxonomy): domain Bacteria; phylum Bacillota; class Clostridia; order Lachnospirales; family Lachnospiraceae; genus UBA3775. Next base: position 1,704 of record CACYBJ010000292.1, read on the forward strand.
GTTAAAATAACAACTACATAATCTTGTAAAAGAGCCGGCTGTCTGCCGGATGTATTTATCATGAAGACACACGGCTTTGCCGTATAAATCATATATTTTCCAAACGGAGAAAACTTTAATATGGACTATAGTAAAATGCAGCTTTCCGCATTGAAGGAAAGAGCGAAAGAGTTGGGGCTTAAAGGCGTAAGTACCTTAAAAAAACAGGAACTTGCTGATCTGCTTGCTCAGGTTGATGCCAAACTTGCCGAAAACCGTAAGAATGCCGAAGCCAAGAAGGCGGAAGACACATCTGCAGATGCAAAATCAGCAGGAGAAAAGCCTGCGGAACACGGCGCATCTGTAAGCAAGCCGGAAAATGCTCCCAGAAGAGGAAGAAAGCCTCTTAAACACGCAAGTGAGACTGCTTCCGAGGGCGTGAGTGCATCTGCCGCAGAAAAAGAAGAAAATGCCGGGGCGAATGAAAGTGCTGCCGCAGCAGAGAATAATGTGGCAGGAAACAGTGCTGCCGCAGCAGAGAATAATGCGGCAGGAAACAGTGCTGCCGCAGCAGAGAATAATGCAGCGGGAAACAGTGCTGCCGCAGCAGAGAATAATGCATCAGGAAACAGTGCTGCCGCAGAGAATAATGTGGCTGAAAACAGCGGATCTGCTGAGAATGCCGGTGCTCCAGAAAGAAACAACGTGCCTCCTACGGGAGAAGTAAGAGAAGGTGTGCTGGAGCTGGTTCCCAATGAAGAATACGGCTTTGTAAGAAGCGGCAACTATCTCTCCGGAGACAAGGATGTTTACGTATCTCCTTCCCAGATCAACAGATTAAGACTTAAGACCGGCGACTATGTACGAGGCATATTAAGAGCCAGAACAGGCAATGAGAGAAACCAGGGATTTGCTTTTATTGAAAGCGTAAACGGCATAGATCCTTTAAAGATAAGATACAGAAAACGTTTCGAGGATCTGACCCCTATTTTCCCTCACGAGAGAATTCATCTTGAAACCGAAAATTCATCGCCATCCATGAGACTTGTGGATCTTATTTCACCTGTGGGCAAGGGTCAGAGAGGAATGATCGTTTCCCAGCCTAAGGCAGGTAAGACCACACTTCTTAAACAGGTTGCCAATGCCATAAAGACCAATCATCCGGAAATCCACATAATCATACTTCTTATTGACGAACGTCCCGAAGAAGTAACGGATATGCGCGAATCCATTGAGGGTGATGATGTGGAAGTAATCTACTCAACCTTCGACGAACTTCCGGATAATCATAAGAAGGTGTCGGAAATGGTTCTTGAGCGTTCCAAGAGACTTGTGGAAAGCGGCAAAGATGTTGTGATCCTTCTGGACTCCATCACCAGACTGGCAAGAGCCTACAACCTTACGGTTTCCAACTCCGGAAAAACTCTTTCCGGCGGTCTTGATCCGGCAGCTCTTTACATGCCAAAGAAATTCTTCGGTGCCGCAAGATGCATGCGCGAAGGCGGAAGCCTTACGGTTCTTGCCACAGCTCTTGTGGAAACAGGATCCAGAATGGACGACGTTGTATTCGAGGAATTCAAAGGTACGGGCAACATGGAACTGGTGCTTGACCGTTCCCTTTCCGAAAGAAGAATATTCCCGGCCATCAGCCTTCCCAAGTCCGGTACAAGACGTGACGACCTTCTTCTTTCCAAGGAAGAATTCGAGGCAGCCTATCTTATGCGCCGCGCCCTTAACGGCGTAAGAAGCGATGATGCCATAGAAGTAATACTCAACTACGTTAAGAATACAAAGAATAATGCCGAACTTGTGCATTACATTAAAACACACGGCATATTCCCGAAGGCCTAAACACAAATTGTCATCTGTAAAAAAAGGGTATTGCATTAGAATTCGTAATGTGATACAATGACAAGGCTTGTTTGGGAGTGAACAGATAGAAATATATTTAATATAGAATCAGAGAGGTGAACAAAATGCAGGAAGCAATTCAGCCTAAATATTATCAGGCAAAGGTTACATGTAACTGTGGAAATACATTCGTAACAGGCTCAACTAAGGAAGAAATCCATGTTGAAATCTGCTCAAAGTGCCATCCTTTCTACACAGGCCAGTCAAAGGCTACAAGTGTTCGTGGCGCTATTGAAAAATTCAACAAGAAATACGGTCTGTAGTATTTTAAAGATTAAGTTTATCATGGATAGGTTGGGACGTAGTGCGTCTCAGCCTATTTTCTTTACACGGAAATATGGAGGTTTTAATGAGTCACAGAAATTCCGGTATCGGCGGACAGGCCGTAATGGAAGGCGTTATGATGCGTAACAAAGACAAGTACGCAGTATCCGTGCGCCTTGAGGACGGCTCCATAGTTACCGACATAAAGGAATGCAAAAGCATCACCGAAAAGCATAAGTGGATGGGACTTCCGTTTATCAGAGGCACCGTTAACCTTATCGAGTCAACGGTAATAGGCATGAATGCCATGACCTACTCGGCCAACTTCTTTGAAACAGAGGAAGAAAGAATAGAAAGAGCCGAAAAAGAAGCGAAGAAGGCTGCGAAGAAAGCGGCCAAACGCGGAGAGGCAGATGCATCTTCCGAAAAGGCGGAAAACGAAAAGCCGGAAGAAAAGGGCTTTATGACCGGCCCGGTTCTAGCCGTAACCCTGCTTCTTTCCTTCGGTCTTGCCATGGTCTTCTTTATGCTGATCCCTCAGGTTATTTCGGAACTGGTGTGCAAGATCTTCGATGCACCTCAGGGCGGTCTGCTGGGTGACATAGTGGAAGGCGTAATGCGTCTGGTGATCTTCATAGTATACGTAAAACTCATATCCCTTATGAATGATATAAAGCGCACCTTTATGTATCACGGCGCAGAGCACAAGTCCATCAACTGTCTTGAAGAAGGACTTCCGCTCACTGTTGAAAACGTAAAGAAGAGCAGCAAGTTCCATAAGAGATGCGGAACCAGTTTCCTGATCTATGTAATGATCATTGCCATCATCGTGCTGATATTCGTTCCCGATGTAACGGCATTTAATCCTTTCGTTAATTTCCTGCTTCGTTTTCTTATGAGACTTGCGATACTTCCGGTTATTGCAGGTATCTCCTACGAAGTTTTGAAGTTCTCCGGCACCCACGAGAATTCGTGCACCAGAGTGCTTTCGAAGCCGGGATTCTGGATGCAGTCCCTTACCGTTAAGGAGCCTACCGATGACATGATAGAAGTAGGCATTAAATCCGTTGAAGCGGTATTTGACTGGAAGGCATTTCTTAAAGAAAAGTTCCCGGGAGTTCAGATCCCCGAGGCCGAAACCCCGGAAAGTGAAAGTTCCGAAGAGTCGTAGGTTCTTCAAAAAATCCGTTAGGATCGGAAAATGTGGAAATCTGGCGGGCGTATAGGTTCGCCGGATGAATATTTAACTCAGTCGGAGAAATCCCCCACCTCTAAGCATTAGCGTAGGTGGGGGTTATGACAAACTATACTCAGTCGGGGTACAAGCTC
>CACYBJ010000293.1 GCA_902772565.1 uncultured Lachnospiraceae bacterium
GATGACGCTTTCACGTACAAGATAAGTGAGCATCCAATCCGTTCCGTGGACAGGCGTATAACTGAGAGTTTCCTGTATTCCGTTATAGGTAAAGCAGACAATACCTCCCTGATTATTGCTGAACTGGTCAATGAAGGTCTGATACTTGTAACCTTCATCGAACTCCGCATTTTCCATTGCGGTAAGAAGATTGTCTTCGGCGGAAAGGCCTCCCAGGACATGTCCCGTAAAGGACCTACCGTCAGTCATATAAATATTGCAGAAAGTCGTATTATTGCTTCCCGACTGAAGAGAAATCTCGTTAAGGAACCTCTCCATGTCCATTTCCATGAAGCAAGCCACAAGAGTATTTCCGCACAGATCAAGACGGTCTACGGGAGCTGCAATAATGACCTTCCTGTCGCCGTTGCCACTGTCTTTTACGGAAATGTCGGGACCTGAAATGGTTTTGTAATCAAAAGCATAAAGACCGATATCGGTCCTGGTTCCGTGGGATGTGTAGATAATACCGTTCTCATCCACAAAGGCGAATTTCTCCAGATTGTAAAGCTGTTTCATTCGGGTCTGATAGTCCTGCAGATTCTCAACAGAGGCAAGATCCTTGTCCTCCAAAAGCCCTATGGCGGTATCAAGGTCCTCTACGTATCCTTCAAGAGTCTGGGCCACAACCTGCTCACGTCTGCCTGCAAGTTCGTCCAGATAAAGAAGACTTACGCTGCGGACCGCCTTGTTGGCATCCCTGCTGGCACTTCGTCCGGTCCACATGGTACCGATTATCAGTATGGCAGCAACTGCCAATACACCGATAACGGCTGTGGAAATCAACCCGGTCTTTTTTGCTCCGGTCCTGTCACGACCTTGTTTTAATTCTCCCATAACTTCACTTCCCCTAAATAACATTAATCACAAAGATGTGTAAGAGTATCTTTAAGGCTGAAAAGCTCAGTCATATACTTTTCATAATCGGCTTCTGTTCTGCCACGCAACAGTTCGGTTATTTCCGAAACCTTATCATAGAGGGGATCAAGAGACAGATTCCCCAGCACCCCCTTTAATGCATGGGCAGCATCAAACGCCGCGTCCAGATTTCCTGCTTTAATCGCATCCCCAAGTTCATCAAAACGCTTTTCCGAAGGCACCGAACCAACCAGTCTCAAATAAAGGTTTTCGTTTCCCATGCACATGGCAAGACCCTTATCGGTATCGGCTCCAAAGCCTTTCAGTTTCTCAACAGTTATCATTTCTTTCCCCCCTACTTTATTGCCTTGATTCCGATATCAGTTCTCCCAGGATCTGATACAGCTTTTCCGGAGAAACCGGTTTAGACAGATGCGCGTTCATTCCGGCCTGAAGAGAACGCTGAACATCCTCATCGAAAGCATTTGCCGTCATGGCTATTATGGGAACCCTTTTGGCATCTGCCCGGTTAAGGGCGCGAATCTTTTCCGTGGCTTCAAGTCCGTCCATCTCAGGCATGCGGATATCCATCAGAACCGCATCGTAGTATCCCTCCTCGCCGGCCGCATACATATCAAGTGCTGCTTTTCCGTTTTCGGCATGGTCAATTACCGCACCCTTTACCGTTAATACTTCTTTCATAATTTCGGCGTTAATGATTACGTCCTCTGCGAGAAGTATGTGCTTTCCGTTAAGATCTGCTGCTTTATTGTTTTTTTCGGTGCGGGCAACGGCAGCCTTTTCTTCGGCCGTCCTGAAAGGAATTATCACCGTAAATTCCGTCCCCACATTCTTTTCGGATTCCACGGATATGGAGCCGTTCATGGTCTCCACGATATTTTTTGTAATTGCCATTCCGAGACCGGTGCTGCCGTACTTGTTGGTCCGGCTGTCATACTCCTGGGAAAAGGTATCGAATACCTTGGGAATAAAGGCGCTGTCCATTCCCACCCCCGTATCCTTTACAACAAACTTAAGGGTAGACTGTTTTTCAAAGACCGCAGTCTGCTCAACTCTAAGACTTACGCTTCCCGGAGCATCGGTAAACTTAATGGCATTGCTCAGAATATTGATCAGGATTTCTTTCAGCTTTGTTGCATCGCCCGTGAAGTTGTCGCGAGCATCTGCCGAAATGCTGCAACTGTAATCAAGGCCCTTGTAATCGCACTGGGTAGTTACCATGTCGTTTATACGGTTCAAAACCTCCCTGAGCGAAAAGGCTTCATTTTTAAGAACCATATTGCCGGATTCGATTCGGCTCATGTCCAGTATGTCATTAATAAGGTCTAAAAGGTGAGCCGCGCTTGCTCCTATTTTCTCCAGATACTGCCTCGTGTCAGCATCCAGGTTCTCCTTCCTAAGAGCCAGGTCATTAAGTCCGATTATGGCATTCATGGGAGTTCTGATTTCATGACTCATGCTGGACAAGAATGCAGTCTTTGCGCGGTTCGCTTCCTGGGCTGCCACAAGGGCTTCACCCAGAGCCTGGCGCTTTGCCATCTCATCACGCATTTCGGTGTCAATATCCGTCAGTCCCAGACCCACGGCATGAACTATGTGATCTTCACGATCGGCAGCATGACGCACTCCGGCCATTCGAATCATCTCGTAATAATCCTTGCCATCTCTGTGAGCCAGATAGCGAAAAGCTATTATGGGCCTTATGGCAAGCTCTTTTCTGATATTTTCAGGATTTATAAAATTAAGAAAGTCTGCTCTGTAGGCTTCGTCAACCGAACGGTTGGCATACCATGTAAAGCGCTTAAGATATGGGAATTTAACACCCACGGGAATCTGCTCTGTATCCTCCGGATCTGACCGGTAGCACACTCCTTCATCAAGATCTAAATTGATATGGTAAACACTTCTGTAATCCGAGGCCAGCGCCGTAATCATTTTGTCCTGCTGACTGCTTCGGACCTGCTCGCTGATCAACTGTTCCTTAAGAACGCTTCGCTCTTTAGGATCGTACTGTTCGGTAACATCGGCAATAAAGACATAGTAAATCCCACCGAAACTATCGCTTTCGGTATAGTGGCCGTAGTCATCAATCCAGCGCACGGTTCCATCTTTTCGGATGATGCGGTAAGTCACATGATCCATGTGTTCGCTGCTCATTCGAATC
>CACYBJ010000294.1 GCA_902772565.1 uncultured Lachnospiraceae bacterium
CGCACTCGATAAGTACCCAGTCATAAAGAGGTCTGTGATCCTCAAATTCCAGTGTACAAATGGAATGGGTAATGCCTTCGATGGCATCTTCAATAGGATGTGCAAAATCATACATCGGATAAATACACCATTTATCACCTGTATTATGATGTGTCATGCGGGAAACACGGTAGATTACGGGGTCTCTCATGTTAATATTGGGAGATGCCATATCTATTTTTGCACGAAGAACGCATGCACCGTCCTCAAACTCTCCGTTCTTCATTTTCTCGAAAAGCTCAAGGTTTTCTTCGATGCTTCGGTCACGATTCGGTGAATTCTTACCGGGCTCCGTAAGGGTGCCTCTGTATGCTCTTATTTCTTCGGCGGAAAGGTCATCCACATAGGCTTTTCCGTTCTTTATAAGAGTAAGGGCAGATTCATACATTGTATCAAAATAATTTGATGCAAAGAAAATCCTTTCGCCGAAATCACCGCCGACCCATTTAACATCCTTTGCGATATTATCAACGAACTCAATCTTTTCTTTGGTAGGATTGGTATCGTCAAAACGCATATTGAATTTTCCGTTATACTTCTTTGCAAGTCCGTAATTTAAAAGTATGGACTTTGCATGTCCGATATGGAGATAACCGTTAGGCTCGGGAGGGAATCGTGTGATTACGGTTTCACATCTTCCCTCCGCGAGATCTGAATCAATAATATTTTCGATAAAGTTTTTGCTTTCCTTTACCTCGGATTCTCCGTTTACTCTCTCTTCTTCACTCATAAAAACCTCTTGTCAAACGGCATTATTTCAACAAATCACTCATGCCGGAATTATTATTTTTTTCAAGAGCATCATACTTGTTGGTAGATGCGCCCGAACCTCCGCCGCCTGCATCATCGTATTTCTTGGCAAGAGCCTCAACTCCGCTGAAGGTTTCAAGCGGTGTGTTAAGAATCTTCTGCTGCTCCTCAAGTTCTTTAAGCTCAAGTTCTTTCTTTTTCTTCTTCCAGTCGAGAACAAGCTTAATAACAATAAGAATTGCAATAACAATGATCAAAGCAATAACCACTTTGTAAGCATTGGACTTTGTCTTTGCTCCGGGAAGCTTATCATAATCAACTACAGCAACGGAGAACTGAATTCCGGTCTTGTTGTAGAAGTCTTTTGCTGTTCCCTGAAGTGATGATGTGGAATCGATCCAGTTAAGATCGTCAAAGATCATCTTACTGTCGAATTTCTTTTCGGACTTGATCTTTGTGTCACCGATATACTGACTTGTGTAATCGGCAAGAGCACTGGAAATCTGGAGTCCTACATCATCCTGATAATAATTATCGTAAAGATCGAAAAGTGCATCGAATGATGAACCTACAACCACTTCCGCATTGGATCCGAACTTAATGCACTGGATCTCGCTGTCTAATACTTCCGAATAGGCAACGTAGAAAATCATGATATCTTCACGTTTGCCGTAATGCTTATCATAGAATTTCTCGGCTGCATTATTAACTACAGTATCACTAATGGAACCCTTTTTATTACCGGAGCAGGCACCGATTCCCGCAAATATGGCCACAAGGACCAAAAGGAAAATTATTACAGGAAGTAAAGCTGCCGTAGAGCATCCGCCGCCTGTGCTTCTTCTTACAGGACGTGAAGAACTGTAATGGGTTCTTCTGTAGCCCGGTCTCGGTGGTGGCGGAGGCGGTACCGGTCTGTTATAGCCCGGACGATAACCGGATGAATAACCCGGACGCGGGCCCTGTGGTCTTGAAGGTCTTCCAGAAGGACCTGCGGGTCTTGACGGTCTGTTTGATGAACCTGCAGGTCTGGACGGCCTGCTCGGTGACCCTGCGGGTCTTGAGGGTCTGTTAACTGATGATGACCTGTTGGTTGTGGAACTTCCGGATCTGTGTGTTCCGCCGCCGTGCGAAGATGAACTGCTTCCGCCGGGTCTTGAACCGGAACCCCCTGTTGTTCTTCCCATATACTAACCTCCCTGGTTAAAAAATACCTATTATTTACAATGAGCTGTTCCAATCGTTATCGTTCTTGATATCGTATGAACTGTACTCGCTCTCGTTGAGTCTGAATTCGGAATCAAGGGATTTCTCGTTCAGCTTATAGTCATCGGAATCCTTGTCGAAACCTTTCGAACTGTTGGCTGAAATATTCTGATCCTCCGAATACTTCTTTTCAAGATCCTTAAGTTCTGCAGATTTAAATGTCAAATCATCGGAACTGATTATGTCATTGTACGAAGTATCGCTGCCGGAGTCGTTTTCTCCCCCAAGTTCGTTGTATTCCTTAAACGAATCCTCGCTTGCAGGAGCATTGTTTATTCCGTTGATCTTATAGCTGCCGCTTGTGGGGCCAACATCATTATGCATTCCAAAGGTTCCGAAATTACTGTTTGGAACATATGGTTCATCGTTGATCGGATCCGCCGGTGATACACCTATTCCGCTTCCGCCAGAATATGAATTACCTGTACCTGCCGAACCATACTGATTAAGAGGCTTGTTGAGTATTTCAGTCTTTTGCTGAAGTTCCTCAAGATGTTTTTTGCTCTTCTTAATAGACTTGGTGATCAAGGAAAATACAATTATTATGAATACAGCGGCAAATACGAATGCAACAATGGATTTAATGTTTGATGCAGATGTATTTACATTCGGCAGTTCATCATAATCCAGAATGCAGACATACATCTGAACGCCGGTGCATGAATACAATGCCTCAATATTATCCATGAGATAGGACTTTGAATCTATCCAGCCCAGTTCATCATGAATACATGTGTAATCAAACTCTTCTTCCGGAGTTATCGGAGTCATACCGTCCAGATCGTCAAAATAATAATCATAGATGGCTGCTGCTATCTGGATACCTACATCTTCATTGTAATTACGGTCATAGTAATCAAAGAAGTTTTTGTAGGAATCACCGACTATATAGGATGCATCATCACCGTAGATGATATACTGCGCTTCACTGTCACCTTTTTTGGAATATCCGACCATGAAAAGCATACAGTCTTCACGTCCGGAGCATTTGTCATCGTAGTAATCCTGAGCCTGTGTTTCAAGAACATCTTCATCTATGCTTCCCCTAGCAAAGCCGGACAATGCACCGATAAACACAGACAAAAAGGATATCATGAAATAAGCAATAATGATAAATGTTACAATAACACCTGCCGGCGTCGTATTGTATCTTCTAGGATATGAATAATAATAGCTTCGGCCGTAGTAATGATGGTGATGATAGTGACTGCCGGAAAATGAACTCCGGGAGCCAAAACTGCTGCCATGACTTCGACTCGAACTATGGAATCCGCCGCCGTGAAATGAATGACCGCCGCCATGACCGCCACCGCCGTGGCCGCCTCCGCCTCTTCCCATTTTTTCTCCTTTTCTCTCCTGCTAAAAATGCCAAAGAGAATAATACGTAATACTGATAATATCTTGTTGATTTATGCATAATTTTGAGTCCGAAAACACAAAATGCATAAAATACCACAATTTAAATAATTATATAATAACAGTATAAAAAAGTAAATAAAAAAGGGGGTATTTAGAAGACAAAAATAGTATATTTAAAGCAGGAAAATCGCACAAAAAAAGGGTTTTATAATACCTGAGTATTATAAAACCCCGTAGCTGCCAAGCGGACTTGAACCGCCGACCTCCGCCTTACCAAGGCGACGCTCTACCGACTGAGCCATGGCAGCAAGCACAATGCGTATAATACCACATTGAACTCTGTTTTTCAATATAAAAAAACAAGGAATTGCAAATTAATTTGAAAGTCGCTGTCTTGCAATTTCATAGGATAACACACCCATGGCAACACTGGCATTGAGGGAATCGATGCGGCCTTTCATGGGAATCGAGGCGACAAAATCACATTTTTCCTTTACGAGTCTGCTTACGCCCTCTCCTTCACTTCCGATAACAAGACCGATAGGTCCCTTAAGATCAAGATCGTACATAACCGTTCCGTTCATATCGGCACATACAAACCAGAGTCCCTCTTTCTTAAGGTCTTCAATAGTTTTGCTGATATTGGTAACTTTGGCAACAGGAATGTAATTCAGTGCGCCGGCGCTGGTCCTTGCTACAGTTGCAGTAAGACCGCAGGCTCTTCTTTTGGATATGATCACACCGTGGGCGCCCACCTGCTCGGCAGTCCTTATCATGGCACCGAGATTGTGAGGATCCTCTATTCCGTCAAGGATAATTATAAAAGGCTGTTCGTTATTATTTCTTGCATTGGCAAGTATGTCATCAACTTCGGCATAATTATAGGCTGCGGCATAACAAATAACACCCTGATGTTTTCCGGTTTCCGACATCTGATCCAGACGTTCACGTTTTACAAAGCTGATAATGCAGTCCGTTTTACGGGCTTCCCTTAATATACTCTGTATCGGACCGTCCTTACATCCGTCCAGAATAAACAGTTTATCGATGGATTTACCTGCTCTGAACGCTTCAAGAACAGCATTTCTGCCTTCAATTGTAAATTCTTCGTATCTCATTAAATCACCATTTTAAGTAGTTCGGTAATACGTTCCATGTCATCCTTAAGATAAAGATATCCTATCAAAGCCTCAAATCCCGTAGCATTCCGGTAATCCGACGGAGTGGCATTTTTCGGCATGGTATGGGACTTGGCATTACGTCCTCTTTTAAACACACCAAGTTCCTCTTCGGTAAGAAACTCCATCAATTTAAGGGCAAATTCTCTCTGCTTTGCACAGTTAACATAGGAAATACACTTTTTATGATAGTTCTGAACCTTGTCGCAGGAATCATTAAGCAGCAAGGTGCGTATAATTATTTCATAAACGGAATCACCTATATATGCAAGCACAAGAGACGACACCTGCTTTGGGTCCGAGATCTTTTCTTTCCCGAACCTGTCACAGATATACTCATCAAGAAACGGAATATTACTCTTATTATCCTTACTCATGTATCAGGCCTTTTCCCAGACTGTTCCTTCTCTAGTATCTTTTATAACGATACCCTTTGAAGCAAGCTCGTCACGAATTGCATCTGCCGCAGCAAAATCCTTTGCCTTCTTGGCTTCTTTTCTCTTGGCAATCATTTCTTCAACATATTTAACAAGTTCCGGATCCTCTGATGAAGAAGAATCGGTTTCGGCATCTGCCTTTATGAGATCAAGTCCGAGAACTTCATCGAAACTGGAAATAAGTTTAAGTTTGGTTGCATTATTTGCATCGCTCTTTAACACATCATAAACCACCGTAAGGGCAGACGAAGTATTAAGGTCGGAGCAGAGGGCATCTTCAAAAGGTTTTCTGAATCCTGCATATTTTTCTTCATCAATATCGCCTTCGGAAGATAAAGAAAGCACTCTCTTCTTTAATTTTTCATAGGCAGATGCCACCTGTGAAAGGACCTCCCATGAAAACTCAAGAGGCTTTCTGTAATGACTCTGGAGGCAGAACATTCTGTAGACCACAGGATTGAACTTCTTTTCTTCAAGTACGGATACGGTAAGGAAGTTGCCTTCGCTCTTACTCATTTTGCCGGACTTGTCATTAAGATGCTGGATATGGAACCAGTAATTGCACCAGCCATGACCGAGGAAGGATTCACTCTGGGCAATTTCATTGGTATGATGCGGGAAGATATTGTCTACGCCGCCGCAGTGAATATCCAGATGCTCGCCGAGATTCTTAAGAGCAATGCAGGAACATTCAATGTGCCAGCCCGGATAACCTACGCCCCAGGGGCTGTTCCACTTAAGAGCCTGATTCTCAAACTTGGACTTGGTAAACCAAAGCACAAAGTCATTTTTGTTCTTTTTATTTGGATCTTCGTCAACATCATCTCTTACGCCAACCAAAAGGTCGTTTTCGTTGTGTCCTGTGAGAACATAGTAATCATCAAGTTTTGATGTATCGAAATATACGTTTTCGCCGGCCTTGTAAGCATAGCCCTTTTCAATCAAAACCTCGATCATTTCAATGAATTCGGGGATCATTGATGTAGCAGGGACAACTGCATCAGGCATGGCAATATTAAGTTTGGTACAATCGGAGAAAAAAGCGTCGGTATAGAACTTTGCAATTTCCATAACCGTCTTATGTTCTCTTTCGGCACCTTTAAGCATTTTGTCTTCGCCTGTGTCGGCATCACTTGACAAATGGCCGACATCGGTAATGTTCATAACTCTTTTTACCTTGTAGCCAATGTACTTAAGGGCTTTTACAAGAACATCCTCTTCAATATAGGATCTTAAATTTCCTATGTGAGCATAATGATATACGGTTGGTCCGCAGGTATAAATGCTGACCTTGCCGTCTTCAAAAGGCACAAACTTCTCTACCTTTTTGCTTTTTGTGTTATACATGAAAAATCTGTCTTCCATGTTATTCCTCCGAATTATTTATTATATATCCATTTAACAACAAGTCCCATCCAATCGGCAGCATCCTCATTGATCTGGCTTTCGTTTATGGCACTTACATGGTTTGCAAGCGCAAGACCGTGATCACCCTTTTCGAAAATGTGAAGCGCAAAAGGAATCTTCTTTTCATTAAGAGCTGCAGCAAATCTAAGGGAGTTTGAAACCGGAACGCAACCGTCATCTGCACAGTGCCAGATAAAGGTCTTAGGTGTATCGGCATCAACATTAAGTTCAAGTGATATTCTCTTTTTGTTCTCGTCGGACGCATCTGCACAAAGAAGATTATTAATTGAACCCTCATGTGTGTCCGTAACAGAGATTACAGGATAACAAAGAACCAAAGCGTTGGGCTTATGCTCTGTTGTAAAGCCGAAAGGTTCTTTTACGAAATCCTTATTCCAATGTACGGCAAGGCTTCCGGCAAGATGTCCGCCGGCAGAAAATCCCATAACTGTAATATCGTCGGGATTTATATCAAAATCATAGGCATTCTTCCTGATGTAAGCAAGAGCTGCCGCAGCCTGAAGCAGATTAAGCGGAAACGGCTTTTTAACACAACAGTATTTAAGAACAAAACACTGAATGCCTTTGGAAAGCAGTTCCATGGCAATAGGCTCGCCTTCTCTGTCAGATACAAAATCATAACCGCCGCCGGGACAGATCAGCACTGCCGGTCTGTTATGTCTTCCCATTTCCGGGGAGATGTCAGTTACATAATTAACAATTACAGCTTTACATTCTTCTCTGTTAAGATTGTACTTTTCGTAATCGAAAGGCACATCAATATACATTTCTTTATAAAACATGGTACCCCTCCTGCAAATATATTAGTTTTTTATACCCATCGGACAGGAGCCGCATCCGCCGCAGCCGCCTGATCCGTAATTTACAAATGAATCTTTCATTTCAGAAAGAAGCACAACAGCCTGAGCGGCAATACCCTGGCCGCTTCCTGTAAATCCCAGGCCCTCTTCTGTTGTTGCTTTGATATTAACCTGATCAACCGCAAGTCCAAGAGCCTTTGAAATGTTTTCTCTCATTTTGTCGATGTGAGGTCTCATTTTAGGCTTCTGAGCAATAATGGTGGCATCAATATTCTCTATGATATAGAGCTTTTCGGCGACTTTTTCACCGCACTCAGAAAGGAGTTTGATCGAGTCGGCACCTTTGTACTTTTCATCGGTGTCCGGAAAATGAAGTCCGATATCTCCAAGTGAGGCGGCACCGAGAATCGCATCGGAAATTGCATGGCACAAAACATCGGCGTCGGAATGACCGATGAGCCCGAGTTCGTAATCAATTTTAACTCCACCAATTATCATATCGGTGTCAGGCCCCAGTCGGTGAACATCGTAACCTGTACCTATTCTCATAAATCACATTCATTTAACGCTTTAGCGTAAATGTCTTTCCTTTCAAATAATATTAAAGAAGTTCGGAATAACTTCCGAGATATTTGAATCCTTCCAAAGAATACTCCAGTTCAGAAAGAATGAGTTTGAAATTATCGGAATATACACTCTCTTCTATGTCAAAATAGAACATAAACTCAAAATTTCTGTCAGGTATGGGTCTGGATTCAATCTTAATAACATTGATTCCCAAAGCATAAAACTTACTGAGAAGCTGATACAAAGCGCCGGGCTTATGCTCAAGTGTAAGTATAAGGGAAGTTCTGTCAGCTCCGGGATATATTTCAAGTTTCTTTTCAAAACAGATGAATCTTGTATAGTTATTACCGTTATCCTGCACGGATTCCTTAAGAATGTCCAGATTATAAAGTTTGGCACAGGAATAACTGGAAATAGCAGCAATGTCCTTCCGTCCGCTTTCCATTACCAGTTTGGATGCCAAAGCCGTATTCTTAACAACGGTAATCTTAACTCCGGGCAAAGTTTTAAGGAATTCAGAACACTGGCTGATGGCCTGCTCATGGGAATATACTTCTTTTATATCCTCTATTTTTGTACCTTTATTGGCAAGCAGATTGTGATCGACTTTAATCCTGATGCTTCGAACTATGCAAAAATCATGCTTGCTCATTAAATCGTAGGTCATCTTGACAGATCCGGCTGTGGAATTCTCAATAGGAAGAATACCGAATCTTACATCACCGTTTTCAACGGCGGTGAATACATCCTCAAATTTATCGCAAAAATGAATGCTCGGAACCTTAAATACTCTTTCCGCAGCCATCTGGCTGTAGGCGCCTTCAACACCCTGACATGCCACTTCCGCTCTGTCGGGGAAAACCTTGGGAGTTGAGTCAAGTGCGGAATTGATATTATTGATAAATGCCGAATCGGGATGAATGATTCCGTGCTGATAGGATTTGGATACTTCCATGATCTGGGAATATACCATACGGGCATAACCCTCAAATTCAGTACCGGCAAGATCGCTGATACGGTTAAGAAGCGCTCTTTCACGGGAACTGTCCAGGGTGTTCAGATTATTGGCTTTCTTGTAGCATGCAATATCTTTGGCTACTGCCATTCTCTCTTTGAAGAGCTCAACAATCTTGCTGTCGATGTCATCTATTTTCTTTCTGTTTTCTGATAAATCCATAAAATACCAACCATAAAAAAATAAAAGGCTCTACGGTGAAAACACTGTAAAGCCTCTGTATAGCGAAGGAGGGACTTGAACCCCCGACACCGCGGGTATGAACCGCGTGCTCTAGCCAGCTGAGCTACTTCGCCACGTTCGTTTCCGAAACGTACAAGCAAGATTATATGTATACGAGGCTTGCTTGTCAAGAAAAAAGTTTAGAAAATTATTTTAAATTACCGGGTCCGAAAGAATAAGGGAATAAGTCTCCGAAACGGAGCATGTTGATATGGCCCTCATCATCGTTAACAATAACTATAAAATCATCGGATACAAATTCCGAAAGGACCTGGCGGCATACGCCGCAAGGTGTGCAGCTTTTGGCAACAAACTCATGTTTTCCGCCTGCTACCGCAAGGGCCAGGAACTTCGTATTGCCTTCGCTAACAGCCTTAAACAAAGCATTTCTTTCGGCACATACACCTGTCATTGCTGCTGTTTCCACATTAACTCCGGTATAGATTGTTCCGTCATATGCAAGCAATGCAGCTCCAACACTGTATTTTGAATAGGGGCTGTAGGAATACTTACGGGCTTCATTGGCAATGTCCATAAGTTTCTGGGCAATATCGGAGCCGATGCCGCGTTCAGCCAGCTCATGTTCAATTTTGATCAGTTCTGTAGTATTTGATACTTTTACTTCATCCATTATATGCACTTCCTTTTTGTAATAAAAATTCAGTCACAGGCGCACTGACGCCCGAAATGGCTTCCGAAATATAGTAACACTAAAAGGCATTTTAGTAAAGTAAGAGCCGCATGTTTGACAAACCATTATTCATTCCATATAATTGGCTATATTTGTTTTTGGAGGATAATATGGACCCTGACGTCCGACGTTTTATATTTCTTTTTATTCTTATACTGCTTTCCGCATTCTTTTCATCTGCGGAAACTGCATTAGTATCTGTAAACAGGATTAAAATTAAGACCCTGGCGGATTCCGGCAACAAACGGGCTGCTTTGGTTCTTAAGCTTAATGACAATCCCGGAAAACTACTTTCAGCCGTACTCATTGGCAATAATATCGTAAACATAGCTGCATCTTCCCTTACAACAATTATTATGCAGTCACAATTCGACAATATACCCCTTAGCATAGGAACCGGAATACTTACTTTTATTATTATTGTATTTTCGGAAATAATTCCAAAAACCGCAGCAAAAGTATATTCTGACAGGATTTCGCTTATTTATGCGCCTGTAATCTACTTTTATTCGGTAATCATTACACCTGTTATTTTTATAATTGAAATATTTGCCCGAATAATCATGAAACTCTTCGGCATAAATCCTGACAAGAAGGAAGATCCTATCACGGAAGAAGAATTCATGACCGTGGTGGATTCTACCCATGAAAGCGGTGCAATCGAAGACAAAGAAAAGGATATAATTGAAAACGTTCTGGATTTCGGTGACAGTGTAGCAAAAGATATTATGGTCCCCAGAATCGATATACTCTTCGCTTCGGACGAAGACTCCTATGAGGAAATCGCAGTCAAATTCAAACAAAGCAATTTTTCAAGAATTCCGGTATATCATGATACAACTGACAATGTAACAGGTATTATTTTCTTAAAAGACTTCTTTGCATTAAACAAAGAAGCGATAAACAGTTTTAAGGCAGATAAGATCGCAAGAAAGCCTTATTTTACTTTTGAAAACAAAAAAACGGCAGAGCTTCTTGCGGAACTTAGAGAAGCCAAAATATCAATTGCCATTGTTTTGGATGAATATGGTACAACCGCAGGACTGCTTACCATAGAAGATCTTCTTGAAGAAATCGTAGGCGAATTACGTGACGAATATGATTTGGATGAGGAAGACGAAATCAAAAAGATAAATGATATTACATTTATTGCGGAAGGTACTGCGAGAACAGATACAGTAAATGAAATGACAGGACTTTCAATTACAGAAGAAGACTTTGAATCTCTTGCAGGATATATAATACACCTGGTTGAAAGAATTCCAGAGAAGAACGAAGTGATACATGATGATAATGCATCATATTATATTTTAAAAGCTTCCAATAACAGAATTGACAAAATAAAGATCAGATTAAAGAAAGATAAAGAATAATAACGCAGGGGCCGGAATATCCGGCCCTTTTCTATGCGCTGTGATGACCTTTTCCGGCAGTTTTTCTGTTACCTGGAAATTCGTAGATGTTGCTGTTCTTAAGACTATTTCTGTTATTGATACTGTTATTAACCGGCTTTTTGTTTACAGGGGTTTTAACAGGCTCTTCTACCCATTCATACTCATCGATATAGTAAAGATTCTCATCATCCATGAGCTCGGAAAATGTTATATCGTTAACAGCAAGGAGAACAAAAGATGCAATAAGTAATACA
>CACYBJ010000295.1 GCA_902772565.1 uncultured Lachnospiraceae bacterium
CTCTTCGCCTTGTTGGCAGAATCTGCCGCAGATTTTTCAAGTTTGAGAATCGTGGCCTCGTAGTCCTTTTTGCGCTCCGCTTCCTTAAGTTCCTCCATTTCGGCATTGAACTTCTGCTCGCTACGGTAACCCAAAAGGTAGAATACGGAGATCAGCGCAAATACCACAAGGTTAATAATAATGCTGATAATTAAAAGATAAGTTGGGTCTCTGTAAAGATCGGAATTCTTTGTAACGATTACCAGATACCACTGATCCATTATGGTATCCACAAATACGGTACATTTCTTTCCGTCAACGGTTGCTGTGAAACTACCCTTCTTTTTCCCTTCTATTTCGGAAAAAAGCTTGTTTTCTTCGGCTGTAACACCGAAATCGAGTCCGTTTTTATCACGGTCATGATGAGCAATGATAAGGCCGTCATTATTTAAGATAAATCCGTAGCCGTAGCCGTTTATCTGAATATCCTCTACGATTTCCTGTACACCGCTCAGTGTAAGATCCAGGGCAAGGGCACTCTTTCCGTCGGAGAGAGCTCGTCCTACGGAAATGATTACATTGCCTGTCTGTGCATCGACATAAGGTGATACGATGACAACATCACCGCCGCCGGCGATGGTGGTTTTATACCAGTCTCTGGTTGTCGGATCATAGTCATCAGGAGGAGTCCAGCCCACGCCGTCTACATAGTTTCCGCCGATTACACCGTATATGCCGGTGTAGCTTTCGTCAAACTGCTGCTCGGTATTGGCAGATTCCCTGGTTATATACTCAACGATTTCCTCGTCGGTAGCGCCGTTGGCTACCATGTGATCCACTGTATCTGCCGCAAGCCAGAGTACGCTTTTGGCAGTATCAAGGTAGTTCTCAAGATCGGCAGATATAGCCGTAGTCCTGTCATTTCCCAGTTCTTCAACGGAAGTAAAAGCCGTTCTGAAAATGAGCCTGGAGGTAAATACCACCAGCAAAGCCATGAGAACAAATGTAATGGTCAGTGTTATAACTAAACTGTTTCTTCTCCCCTTCATAATCCATCCCTATATTTCTGTAAACTAATTAAAAATTCACCCATATTAATTAAGTATAATTGTAAAATTGTATTATTACAAGTATACTATAGTACAGGTTGAAAAAAGAACACTGATGATACAGTAAACAGATAGGGGAAAGGGTTGAAAGTATGAAAAGCCTTATAGCTTTAGTTGATGACGATCCTTTTAATTTAAAGATCGCCAAAAACATTTTAATCAAAAACGACATTGACGTTGTTACTCTCAAATCAGGATTTGAACTTCTTGATTATCTTAAGGAGAACACTCCGGATTTGATCCTTTTGGACATCATGATGCCGCGTCTTAACGGTTTTGAAACTTTGCTTAAAGTAAAAGAACTGGAGAAGGAAAAGGATATGGAGGAGATCCCTGTTATTTTCCTTACCTCCGACGAAGACAACAAGTCCGAAACTCTGGGTTTTGAAATGGGTGTTTCAGACTACATAAGAAAGCCCTTTGAACCTGCGGTTTTGGTTAAGAGAATCCATAATGTCCTTAACAGACAGGAAATGCTTCACCGTTTTCAGGAAGAAGCAACCACCGACCAGTTAACCGGCTTCCTTAACAAATCTGCCACCAACAGCAAGCTTGAGATGCTCTGCCGCAGAAAGCCCGGTTATCTCATGATGATCGACCTGGATTCCTTCAAACTGGTAAATGACCTTTACGGACATGAGGCCGGCGACAGGATACTTATTGCATTTGCCACACTTATCCGTACTTTCCTGGGCTCCGATGATATTATCGGCCGTATGGGCGGCGATGAGTTTACGGCATTTTCCGTTTCATTAAAGAACGAAAAGGCTATAGGCACTTTTTCTCAAAAACTGAATGCTTCTCTTCTTAAGGAAGCCAAAAGCATTTTGGGAGAAAACATGGACATTCCTCTCGGCGCGTCCATAGGTGCCATCTACCTTAGCGGAAACGGCGAAGACTATAACGCCTCCCTGAAAAAAGCGGACCGCGCTCTTTACAATGTTAAGAACAACGGTAAGCACGGATACAGCATCTACGAAGAAACCGACTACACCGACGACAAATACACGGTAGATCTTAAGACACTTTCCACCATTCTTTCCGAAAGAAACGTCTCCTCTACCGCTCTTAAACTGGACATGTCCTCCTTTGTGGATGTGTATCGTTTTGTAATGCGTTATGCCATTCGCTATCATCGTAATGCATGCAAGATCCTTATCAAATTAACTCCCGGCGATAACGAAATGCCGGATGACTGCATCCATTACTACGAGAAATTCGGCGAGCACATTGGCAAGGTTCTCAGACGAAGCGACCTTTTGATGCAGGTAAGAAAGAACATATACTTTATCATCCTTACCGACATCAAGGCGGAAGCAGTGGATCAGGTTGCCGGAAACATAATCAGAAAGTGGCGTGACAAGCACGGAAACAGATTAAATATCGACTACGAAACGGAGTTCCTTGAGGCGGAACAGCTTTATACCGGCGGAGACAAGCTCTGGGTTACTGTCGTTGATGACGACGACATGAACCTTAAGATGGCCGAAAGAATACTTTCAAACAACGAATTAAACGTTACCAAGCTTTCTTCCGGCGAAGAACTCCTTAAATTCCTTAAAACCAACCATCCTGACCTTATCCTTCTGGATGTAAACATGGGCGGCATGGACGGTTTTGAAACTATGGAAAGACTCAAAGCCGAGGAAACGGATATAGCTGACATTCCTGTTGTTTTCCTTACTTCGGAAAACGATCCAAGCACGGAAAAGCGTGCTCTGGCACTTGGTGCCAAAGACTTTATCCGCAAACCCTTCGTTCCTGAGATTCTTACGCTCCGCGTAAAGCAGATAGCCGAACTCTTAAGACTTCAGAAGCATCTGGCCGAAGAAGTGGAAAGAAAGACCAAAGAAAACGAACAGCTCTTCCTTAACGTCGTCAGTTCTCTTGCGGGTGCAATCGATGCCAAGGATACCTATACCAACGGCCATTCAAGCCGCGTTGCGGAATACTCCAAGGAAATTGCGCGCCGCTACGGTTATAACATGAAAGAACAGAGCGACATATATATCATGGGGCTTTTACATGACGTAGGTAAGATCGGCGTTCCGGATTCGGTTATCAATAAGCCCGGAAAGCTCACCGAAGCCGAATTCAACCAGATCAAAAAGCATCCTATAATCGGCTCCCAGATTCTTAAGAACATTAAGGAAATGCCCAAGCTTTCCATCGGTGCCCGCTGGCATCACGAACGTTATGACGGTACGGGATACCCCGACGGTCTCTTTAGTGACGAGATTCCGGAAGAAGCAAGGATCATCGCTGTGGCAGATGCCTACGATGCCATGTCCAGCAAACGAAGCTACAGACACATTCTTCCTCAGGAACTCATCCGAAAGGAAATACAAAACGGCAGCGGAACACAGTTCGATCCTACCTTCGCCGATATCATGCTCAAGATGATTGATGAAGATAAGAATTATAACATGAGAGAACAATAAAAAA
>CACYBJ010000296.1 GCA_902772565.1 uncultured Lachnospiraceae bacterium
GCAAATTGCGAAGCGGTGGAGGAAAATCCCAATATTCGGTATTTTTTACAAAAATCTACCACTTTGCACCCTGAAGGATATTTTTATTGTTATTCCGCTGTTTTACCGCCACTTGAAACTTCTTCGTCCTTATTATCATTATTGTCTGATTTGGCAGAAGCAGTTTCTTTGGTCCGGCTGGCAGCATGATATACGGCATATGCCGCATCTGCCCCGTTCTTTCTTATATAGATAAACATGACTACGGAAACCAGCATCATAACCACTGCAAGGAGCTGGGATACCGCAATGCCGGTGCCCCAAAGGAAAAGCTGGTCGGAACGCATGCCTTCCACGAAGAAACGTACCAGGCCGTAGCCACCCAGGTAGATAAACCAGAGCTCGCCATCCTTCTTCTGCTTCTTAGTGTACCAAAGGATAAACAGAAGGATGATAAGGTTGCCGATGCCTTCATACAGGAAGGTAGGGTGCACGCTTACGTAGGTTTCCCCACCGCGGGTCACCGCATTATTTCTGATTTCAAGTATACGGTTAAGAGCCGTGGTCTTGCCGGCATATTCCGTCTTTAAGGCCTCGAGAGATGTGGATGGGTCAAAGTACCAGGAAGTATCTTTGACATTGACCAGCATTCTGAATGGGCCCTTTGCATATGAGCCGAAGGCTTCTCTGTTGAAGAAGTTGCCCCAGCGGCCGATTATCTGTCCGGTAAGAAGTCCGATGCCGCCGATGTCCGCAAGTTTCCAGAAGGGATACTTCTTGAGCCTTGTGAAAATGACAGCCGTAAGGATTCCACCCAGAATTCCGCCGTAAATAGCCAGACCGCCGGTCCTCAGGTTTATTATCGAAGCCGGATCGTCTTTAAACATGTCCCATCTGAAAAGAACATAGTAAAGTCTGGCGCCTACAACGGCAAATACTATGGCATAAATTGTAAAGTCAAGATAAAACTCCGGATCCTGTCCCGTGCGCTTGGCCTGCCAGGCCGCCAGCAGGTAACCGGCAAGCATGCCCAGGGCTATGCATACGCCGTAGTAGGCAATATCAATACCAAAAACGTGGAAGAAACTCCCCACATTCTTAAGATGTATGCCGAGACCGGGAAAGATGATATCCGTATTTTCCGCAAGTATATTCATTTAAGCCTCGCTGTGATCGGTCAAGCCGGTTTATACATTAAATCTGAAGAGAACAACGTCGCCGTCCTGCATTACATACTCTTTGCCTTCGGAACGCATAAGGCCTTTTTCCTTGGCGCCCTTGTCACCGCCGCAGGCCACAAGGTTTTCGTAACTTACAACTTCGGCACGGATGAAACCACGCTCGAAGTCGGAATGAATCTTGCCCGCTGCCTGAGGTGCCTTTGTGCCTCTGGTAATTGTCCAGGCTCTTGTCTCCTTCGGTCCTGCCGTAAGGAAGCTGATGAGGCCCAGAAGTGTATAGCTGGCTTTGATGAGTTTTTCGAGACCGGACTCCTTAACGCCCAGTTCCTCGAGGAACATCTGCTTCTCTTCGTCATCAAGTTCAGCGATTTCCGCTTCGATAGCGGCGCTGATTACAAACACTTCATCGCCGGAAGCTGCAGCGTAGTCCTTAACCTTTGCGACAAATGCGTTGCTTGCGCCGTCATCTGCCAGGTCGCTGTCCATAACATTGGCTGCGAAAACCACCTTCTTTGATGTAAGAAGGCCGTAGGTTGCAATGAGTGCTGCTTCTTCGTCGTCTTCAGGCTCGAAGGATCTTGCCTGCTTTCCTTCTTCAAGGTGAGCCTTAAGTTTTTCAAGCATGGCATATTCCTTGGCAAGGGACTTGTCATTGGCCTTGGCTTTGCCGATACGCTGAAGTCTTCTGTCTACCATGTCAATATCCGAGAAGATAAGTTCAAGGGTAATGGTTTCAATGTCTCTTACAGGATCGATGGAGCCGTCTACGTGAGTGATGTTTTCATCCTCGAAACATCTTACTACGTGAACGATGGCATCACATTCTCTGATGTGTGAAAGGAACTGGTTGCCGAGACCTTCTCCTTTGCTGGCCCCCTTTACGAGACCGGCAATATCTACGAATTCAATTACCGCAGGTACGATTTTCTCGGAGTCATACATTTTTCCGAGAACATTAAGTCTTTCATCCGGCACTTCTACAACACCCACGTTGGGGTCAATGGTGCAGAATGGATAGTTGGCCATTTCCGCTCCTGCTTTGGTAAGCGAATTGAATAATGTACTTTTTCCTACGTTGGGCAAACCGACGATTCCGAGTTTCATGATATATTACTCTCCTTCTAAAAAGCCCTTGTTCGGGCTGATTGGTTTATTATTTGATTTCGGACCCGTGCCGTGACACAAAGCCGTTGATATGATAGCATACTTTTGTGCAAAATAAAAGAAGGCGCTTTTGCACCTTCTTTTGTTTTAAAAGATTTTTGTTGATTTTTTAAGGGTAATCGCATATAATATAGTCAACAGAAAAAATGTTTCTATAGGGCTGGTCGTAAGACCCAGGTCCATCAACAGCGGGGAAGTTCCCCGCTTTTTTCATATCATATGCTGCGAGGTAATCCCCTTGAAGGAATTAAGCATTTTCATAGATGAGTCCGGCGATTTCGGAGAGTATGAGGCACATTCCCCGTATTACATA
>CACYBJ010000297.1 GCA_902772565.1 uncultured Lachnospiraceae bacterium
ACCTGTAAATACGGTTTGAATTTATCAGCCTCTTTGATGATAATGCAGGCGAATCATCAGAGAACCTTTTACGCCTGCCACAGGTACGGAACATGAATATTTTAATTACAGGCGCCAGCGGCGACATAGGACTTGCGACGGCGGAGGCATTTGCCAAAGAAGGAAACAATCTTGCATTGTTCGGTTTCAGAAACATGGAAAAACTTTCCGAAGCAGCCCGCGCCCTTGCGGATAAATACGGAGTAAGGATCAAATGCTATGCCACCGATGTGAGCAAACCCGTGGAGGTTTCCGCATCCGTGGAATGCGTGCTGAGAGATTTTCTTAAAATAGATGTTTTGGTAAACAACGCCGGAATATCCATGGTGGGGCTGGACTTTGAAATGTCCCCCGAAGACTGGAAGGTGCTTTGCGATACCAACCTCTCTTCCGCCATGTATTTTACCCGGGCCATAACGCCGCACATGATCGGCAATAAGGAAGGACGCATCATCAATATTTCTTCCATGTGGGGAGTACAGGGTGCATCCTGCGAAGCGGCATATTCCGCCACAAAAGGCGCCATCAATGCCTACAGCAAAGCTTTGGGCAAAGAATTAGCACCAAGCAACATCGCAGTAAATGCGCTGGCACTTGGTGCTGTAGATACAAAGATGAATGCTCATCTTTCATCTGATGAAAAGGCTTGTTTGTGCGAATCCATACCGGCGGGCCGCATGGCTCTTCCTTCCGAAGCCGCAGAAATGATAGTGCTGCTTTCTAAAGCGCCGGCCTATCTTACGGCTCAGGTAATCGGCTTTGACGGAGGATTCTGATTTTTAATATTCAGGCGGCTCACCGGGAGCCGCCTTTTTTTGTGCTGCCCATAAACAATGCATTTTGGCATAGTTTACTCTTTCACTTTGCATGTAAACTCTCCGTCCTTAAATCCGATCTTCAGGGTATCGCCGGTACTAACGTTACCGCCCAGTATGCACTTGGCCGCAACCGTTTCAACAGTCTGCTGGATGTAGCGCTTAAGCGGTCTTGCGCCGAATACCGGGTCGTATCCGGCTTCGGTAATCTTCTCTTTCGCGGAATCCGTGAGTTTAACCGAAAGCTGTCTGTCGGAAAGTCGACGGTTGATATCTTCAATAATAAGATCTGCAATCTTTACTATATCTTCTTTAACCAGAGGCTTAAACAGTATGGTTTCGTCCAGTCTGTTTAAGAACTCGGGTCTGAAGGAAGCCTTAAGTTCGGCCATAACCTTGCTTTCGGCCTCTTTTGTTATTTCACCCTTCTCATCTATTCCGTCCAACAGATATCCTGCTCCGATATTGGAAGTAAGGATGATAATGGTATTTTTGAAATCCACGGTTCTTCCCTGGGAATCTGTGATTCTTCCGTCATCAAGCACCTGAAGAAGGGTGTTGAATACGTCAGGGTGAGCCTTCTCGATTTCATCGAAAAGAACAACCGAATATGGTTTTCTTCTTACTGCTTCCGTGAGTTGTCCGCCTTCGTCATAGCCCACATATCCGGGAGGCGCTCCAATGAGTCTGGACACGGAGAACTTCTCCATGTACTCGCTCATGTCAAGTCTTACAATGTTATTCTCATCATCAAACAGATTCTGAGCCAGAGCCTTGGCAAGTTCGGTTTTGCCGACACCGGTAGGTCCAAGGAAAAGGAATGAACCGATGGGCTTTGAAGGATCTTTTATGCCAGCCTTGCTTCGCATAATGGCTTCGGATACTTTTCGTACTGCTTCATTCTGTCCTACAACTCTTTCGTGGAGGGCATCTGCCAGATTAAGAATCTTGTTCCTTTCGCTTTCGTTAAGCTTGGCTACCGGGATTCCTGTCCACTTGGAAATGATTCTTGCAATTTCATCCTCGGAAACGCTCTCACGAAGCAGGGTGTTTTCCTTCTTCTTGATAGCCTCTTCCTTCTGGGCGATGGCTGCGGTTATCTGAGGAAGCTTGCCGTACTGAAGTTCAGCCGCTCTGTTAAGATCGTAAACCTGCTGGGCTTTTTCTATTTCCTTATTGATTTCATCACGCTCTTCGCGAAGTTTTACGATTTCGTCAACGGCATTCTTTTCATTGTCCCACTG
>CACYBJ010000298.1 GCA_902772565.1 uncultured Lachnospiraceae bacterium
AAGCCAACCGAAATCTTAAGATTTCGATTCCAGTTCTTTCGGTAAACTCTGGCCTGCCCAAGAATAAATACAAGGACAAGGAGGATGATCAAAATAACTGACATTTTACGTACCATGCCGCAGGCGTGGTGCCCGAATGATAACGCGCCTGCTGAGTTATCAGAGGGTTTGAAAACATAATGGGTTGTTTATTTGCCCATTATGTCAAGACATAATGAAACAGGTACTTCTCTCATTGAATTCCAGATGGAATTAAACTCACTTGTTGAAAGCGGAGCCTCACCGCTACCCATATTGATTCTCAAAGACGGGATGGATGTTGATGAGAAATAGCTTTCAGGTGAACCGTTTTCCGGCGATACCACATTAAGAAGGTAGCCGGAAGCATCTGCCGCTTTTTCGGCAAGAAGCTGCGCCTTGTCATTGACTTCGCTGTCTTCGGCGTAGCCGTAATTAATTGTGCAGCCGGTGGTTCTGAGTACCACAACCGCATCCGGGATTTTTCTGTTCGCCATATTCATAAGAGACTGAGTCTCGGCTTCGGATGACTCCTTTTCTCCTCTGTAACCTGCGTTTGAAGGTTCCGCATTATTTCCGGCGCTCTCCCAGTTGTAAGGGAAGTTATAACGCAAATCAACACCGTTGGCATTGGCATAATAGAACATAAGGTAACTCTCAAGAGTGGCATTGATTCCGCCCTTGGACTGATCCCTCTCAAACCAGGAATTAATATTTGAAACCGTGGCTGATGTGCCAATACTGTCAAGACCCAGCTGACTTACCGTAACACCGTCAGGGTTTAACATTGGAACGATTCTGATGCAGCAATTCTTAAATATATCCGAATAATAGTATCCGTTAAAAATACCGTCGGAGTAATAATGAGCATAGTATTCGGCAGCCTTTACGGCATATTCGGAAGTCATATATTCGGGACCTTCCATGCCTGCAACAATAAGAAGGCTCTTTTCCGAATTAGGGTCGCCTATTACTATTTCATAAATATCTCTGTTGTCGGCTGTAAGCCCGCAGACATTAAGAGTTACGGCATCGGGGAAGGCATTTCTTACATCTGCCATGTCCTTAAGACAGTCATCGTAGGTGTAGAAATAGCCGTCGGTATCAACGATATCAAGAGCCGTAATGGAATAATCAAATTCGTCTTCGTCAGCAAGAGCTATAGTTGTTATGTAGGCATTGTTAATGTAACGGTTGCCGTCTTCCGTGGAAAACCTGGAATAGTTTTCATTGTATCCGTTACGGTGCAGTTCCATGGCATACTTGGTTTGCATGTCGGTTGTGGCCGTATCGGAAGCAGAAGAAAGAATTACAGCATCATCCGATGATATGTAAACATAATCATCTATGGGATAGAAACCTTCGGAATCGGCAATTTCGACGGTTTCAACCACATTTCCGTATACATGCTCAAACTGAAGATACGAAGTATCATCTTTCTTCTTGTTGCCGCAGCCGGATATGGAAGCTGCAAGAAGTGACGCAATAACAACTATTTCGATTTTTTTGTAAAAAGTTCTCATCTGACGTCCTTAAATATGTTTCTTAAATCTTTTATATTCTTAACACCGATTAAATCTATGTTGGTTTTGGTTCCGGAGTTCTTTACGGAAACCAGGCTGGCATAGGGAAGAACACAGTGTTCGTATCCCAGTTTTTCAGCTTCAAGCACTCTTGATAAAGGCTGCGTGACTGCTCTGACCTCTCCTGTCAGACCAACCTCTCCGAAAACAATTGTCTTATGAGGCAGAGGTGTGCCTGTGTAACCGGAGAACAATGCCATGATTACCGGCAGATCCAAAGAGGGTGTAGTAACTTTCATTCCGCCTGCCACATTAATATAGGCATCACATTCCGAGTAGTGCATTTTCATGTGCTTTTCCATAACCGCAAGAAGCAAGTTGACACGGTTATAATCCGTGCCTGCAGCCGTTCTTCTCGGCATGTTAAAAGCAGTCTTGGTCACAAGAGCCTGAACTTCCACAAGCATGGGTCTTGTACCTTCCATAATGCATGTTACAACGGAACCGGGCTCATCCTCCGGCATCCCCTCCAGCATGTGTTCGCTGGGATTTAATACTTCCTTAAGACCTCCGGAGTACATTTCGAAAACGCCGATTTCATTGGTGGAGCCGAAACGATTCTTAACTGCTCTTAAGATTCGATAGGAAGATGAATTATCTCCTTCAAAGTATAACACGGTATCCACCATATGCTCAAGCATTCTGGG
>CACYBJ010000299.1 GCA_902772565.1 uncultured Lachnospiraceae bacterium
AAATGATATTCAGACTATTTTATTCGGATCGATCAAGTCGAACAACTATTTTGTTTCAGAATACAGTGATGGCTCGCGAATTTATTTGCTATACCTATATCTGATCAGTCAACTGAATGCTGAAAGAATGCTTCCGTTCATAACGGGCGTCATCATTTATACTGCGTCATCAAGAATAATCATGATGGCGGTGGATGACTATGGGGAGGAAGTTGAAGACTGGAAGATTTCCTTTTGCTTCTTTTTCTTGTTAATAATGCTTGATTTCAGAACGATTTCCGGAATCAGAAATATGTTGACCTTTTCGGTCGCTGCATATGTTATGTATTTGGATCTTGTCAGAAAGAAAAACGTGATCCTTTGCTTTATAGCTTATATACTTTTAGCAGGCATACATACAAGCGTATATATTATTATCCTTTTGCGAATACTGTTGCTCTTTAAGTTTATACCGTTTTGGGGAAAACTGCTCATTGCGGTTTTGTCGATGAGCTTTCTCAGTGTCGTCGTTTCGATTCTAATGCGTTTTTCACATGTGAGTATAGTGTCATCAATTGTCTATAAAATTTCTGTTTACTTTTTCACGGAAGGCAGGTACTATTTTATATCGAGGGTACTGGTCAGAGCCTTTTTGGTACTCTTATATCTTTTAACCTATGGTTATTTAAAAATGAATCAATACATACCGGAGGTTTTCAGCGAATATTTAGAGTTTTTTCTGATAGTTGTTTTTCTTGATATTGGAGCATTCAGGCAATATGATACGTTTGTTCGCCTGCATATATTCCTGTATTGTGCGGTGAGCCCTTTACTGCTGACCTATCTGCACAGTTGTGTGGACGAAATGCCCTATAAACTCATAGCTGCAGATTCATCATACTCCGGAATAATAGAAACTTTATTATATGCGATGCTGTTTTCTTCAATTATCCTTGTTGCGATGCTTTATTATCAATCATATTATCCACCAATGGACAGCGGTTTCTCGTTTGGCATATGATAAACACTTACAACAACGTGGGGGGATAAAAAATGAGAAAAAAAATAGGTATTGTGACACTGTTCGGAACTTTCAATTATGGCAAC
This sequence comes from uncultured Lachnospiraceae bacterium, assembly GCA_902772565.1. Classification (GTDB taxonomy): domain Bacteria; phylum Bacillota; class Clostridia; order Lachnospirales; family Lachnospiraceae; genus UBA3775. The sequence goes on from CACYBJ010000299.1 coordinate 1,087, forward strand.
AGGCTGCAAAATTTGGCTGTACAAACATGTCTGACTAAGAGGGGGTTCTCAGTTGAATCGATTGTGTGGAAACCAAGCAGGCTCAAATGGCGCGCCTACCCGTTGTTTGTTTTCTTCAAAGCAAAGGTAAAGAAAGACCCGGAAGCAAAACGTACGCATAGTTTTCTGCACTTTAATAGCCGGTATTGTCCCACTCGTTTTATCTACAGCAAAAACAGGAGCATTCCCACAAAAATACGTGATGGTTACGATTATTTTATTACCGGCAGCGACCAGGTTTGGAACACAAATTCATTTGGAAAAGACACCTTTCAGGATGAGCTGTCCTTGTACTTCCTGAAATTCGCCAAAGATGCGCAAAAGGTTTGTATTTGTCCCAGCATTGGAATTGCTCACTTCAAGGATGAACATGTCGAAGCCGTAAGGCAAGCCCTTCAAGGATTCAGATACCTCAGCTGTCGTGAAAAACAAGGCGCAGACGAACTAAACCGCATCACAGGGAGATCGTGTGAATGGCTGATCGATCCCACGCTCTGCGTGACGCGTGAAGAATGGCTGGAGATCCTGTCCATACAGCAAAAACAGCGAAAGAATCCATATCTGCTTCTATTTTTCCTGGACGGTATGAGCACGGAGTTGGAACAGTTTATCCGGGAATACGCTGCAGGCAGATATGAAATCATCAATCCTTCTGATCCTGCCAGCCCATGGTACAGCATTGATCCATCAGCTTTTGTTTTGCTTCTCTCGGAAGCAAATATGGTGTTTACTGATTCGTTCCATGTGACTGCGTTTTCTATTAACTTTCAAGTCCCGTTTTACGTGTTTAACAGAATTAAATCGAGAACGATGACTTCCCGTATCGAATCCATTTGCGAATTGTTCCAACTGCAGAGCAGGTACATTCTTGAACAGAAACCTTTTGAGATCCTTGAAAAATGTGATTTTGGACCAGCTGAACGACAGCTTGTTGTGGAAAGAGAGAAGTTTGAAGCCTATCTGGACAAGTGTTTTGAAACATAAAGGAGAGCGAAGAATTTGCGCGGCAATCAGCTGAAACTTGGAGCAATATTATCATATCTGCAGACAGTGGTTCACGTTCTCGTTGGGCTGATTTATACGCCTGTGATGATCCGGCTGCTTGGCAGGAGTGAGTTTGGACTATATAACACAGTTTCGTCAACCATCTCCATGCTTTCCATACTCAGTCTGGGATTCAACAGCGGTTATATCCGATACTATGCGAGATACAAGAAAGAGGAAAACCAAGAGGCCATCAACAGACTGAATGGCTTGTTCCTCTTGATATTTTGTATTATCGGTATGGTGGGATTTTGCTGCGGCCTCTTCCTTATGCAGCACCTGGAGATGGTTTTTCAGGATGGACTTTCCACAGAAGAATATTCCATAGCTCGTACGCTGATGCTTATCCTGACCATCAATCTGGCGATTTCATTTCCCATGAGTGTATTTCAGAACATCATTTCCGCTCATGAGCGCTTTGTTATACTGAAGCTTCTGGGAATTGTGAAAACGGTGCTCGGCCCTATGCTGACTTTGCCGCTGCTGTTGATGGGATACCGTTCTGTGGCGATGGTGTCTGTGACTGTGCTGGTGGCCCTGCTGGTTGATCTCTGTTACTTAATTTTTGTCAAAAGAAAGCTGGGAGAACGGTTCTGGTTTAACCATTTTGAAAAGGGTCTGCTGTTCAGCCTGTTCTCGTTTACGGCTTTTGTTGCTCTGAACACTATTATCGACCAGATCAACTGGAATGTAGACAAGATCCTGCTTGGCAGATTCAAAGGAACGGATTCTGTTGCGGTTTATTCTGTTGGATACACTTTGTATAACTATTATATGATCATTTCCCTGGCTGTGTCCGGTGTGTTTACTCCGCGCATTCACAAGATTTATAACGAGTTCAAGAATGAGCCAGCGAAGCTGAATGCCGGTTTCACCAAGCTGTTTATCCGCGTTGGCAGGATCCAGTATCTGATCCTGGGCCTTGAGGCCAGCGGGATAGTGCTTTTCGGACGTGGTTTCATTTATTTCTGGGCTGGAGCGGGATATGAAGATGCCTATCCCGTTGCGCTTCTGCTGGTTTTGCCTGCATCCATTGCGTTGATCCAGAACATTGGGATTGAGATCCAACGCGCTGAGAACAAACACAAATTCCGTGCTATCGTGTATACGGTTATGGCGCTGCTCAATTTGGTACTATCCTGGTTTTTGTGCCAGAAATATGGCCCTGTGGGCAGTGCCTTTGGTACGGCGGTCTCTTTGATCGTAGCAAATGGATTCATTATGAACATTTATTATCACAGGCAGTGTGGGATAGATATTCCGTTATTCTGGAAAAACATCATACGAGTGAGTGCGTCTTATTTGGTTCCCATTGGCATTGGATGGGTCATGACGTATTTTTTGCCGGCCGGATCCATACTGGTGATGGCGATTGAAATTGTGGCGTACACACTTATTTACTTCTTGTCCGTTTGGCTTTTCGGCATGAACGATGAGGAGAAAGCCCTGGTAAGAACTCCCCTTAGAAGAGTCCTGCATCTCAAGAAATAAAATCATGCCTGGAGAGGATGAATTGTCATGGTACCCATTGAGCATGTCGGGAAGGATTGCTGTGGATGCGGCGCGTGCGCAAATATCTGTCCGAAGCGTTGCATCGCGATGAAAGCTGACGAAGAAGGTTTTTTATATCCGAAGGTCATGGCGGACGGCTGTATCAAATGTGGAGCCTGTGAAAAGGTATGCCCTGTGCTGCATTCCGAGCCGGAGAACGAGGAAGACCGGGATGAGACTTGGGCAGCTTCAGTCCTTGACCCGGAAATCCTGCGTGTGAGTTCGTCCGGCGGCATGTTCACAGTGCTGGCACAAAATTGCCTGAATGAAGGCGGATGTGTCTTTGGCGCCGCTTTTTCAGAGGACGTGCGTACTGTGCGCCATGTGATGGTGGAGACGATGGAGGAGCTCAACACATTGCGCGGATCCAAGTATATACAGAGCGAGATCGGCGGCTGTTATACAGCGGTTCGAGATCAGCTGAAGGTCGGCAGGCGAGTGCTTTTTACTGGCACGCCGTGCCAGACCGCTGGGTTAAAGTGTTTTCTCGGCCGAGAGTATGATAACCTGCTGACGGTTGATCTGATCTGCCATGGCGCGCCGTCCGCACTGCTTTGGCAAAAATACCTGGACGCAAAGGAACAGGAAATGGGCGGGAAGGCAGTGACGGCTAATTTCCGCTCCAAGAAAAACGGATGGCGTGGGTATGGCATGCAGATCGGTTTTAACAACGGTTTGAGCAGCTATCAAACGATCGGTAAGGATCAATTTTTACAAATCTTCCTGAAGAATGCATCCTTAAGGGAATCCTGTTATCACTGCGCCGTGAAAAGGAAAGCTGGATTCATTTCTGATATTACCATAGGCGATTTCTGGGGAGTGGAGAAAGCAGCGCCTGAAATGGATAATACGATGGGAGTGTCCCTGTCGCTGATTCACACGGGAAAGGGTAAGAGGTACTTTGAGCAAATCAAAGCCGCATTGTATGCAAAGAAGGTGGATAAGGAAACAGCGCTGCGCCTGAATCCGGTATACCGTCAATCAGTCATCAGACCGAAGAAACGGGATCGGATATATACAGACCTCAGGACGAAAGATTGGAATAAGATCTTAAGGAAATATATGTCAGATAGCTTAAAGGTGAGAATACGGCGCAAGCTGTCGAAATCATTTCTTGGCAAACTGGTCAGAAATTCTAAGTCACTGTATACCAGTAGCAAACCGTGATTAGTGTAATCCCGAGGGAAGTGTATTATCCGCACAGGATGTTGCAGTTTGTAGCCCGTCAGCTCTATGGGATGAATCAAACGGAGAAATATCTGGAAGCAGAATTCGGTGACTACATGACATTACCGTCTGAGGATGAGCGCGTTACGCATGGCGGTCTTGTGAACTTGGAGAACGATAATTCTGTGTATATCCAGAAGGCGGATTGTTCAGTGTGAATATGCGGTGATACCGTAGATTCATTGGTATGTCGAGCACATGGGACAGCAGAGTTATTATGGGAAGGTGCAGGGCAACCTGATCTATATCCGTGAGTGTGATGTCAGGATCATAGAGGTACCGGACGAGATGTGGTGTGAAATAGACGACATAGATGATCTAGAAAGGGCCAGAGTGCGGTTTTCACCGTCGTGATAAATTACTACAATGAAAGCGGAGGAGAGAAATGCTTTGGAAATAAAGCAACGTTTGTTTGATGTAATCAAAAAAAGCCTCTGGAATATGGGAACAGCCACGGCGGACTGGGAGATTTATGAGGAAATGAAATTGCATGCGATTGCCCCCCTGGCTGCACCGGTGCTGTCAGAGCTGAATCTTCCAGATGAACTGTTCAAGAAGTGGAAAATGACTTGTTTGCATACTATTGCTAACTATCAGTACTATATGTATGCACAGAAAACGCTCCCTATCACGGTGCCTTATGTGATTCTAAAAGGTACGTCTGCGGCACAGTATTATCCGTATCCAGAATATCGGATGATGGGCGACATCGACCTGATGACGAGCCATGAAGACTATGATGCGGCCTGTGATATGCTGCTGCAAAGCGATTTTAAAGAAAATACAAATGCTGTGGACAGATACCTGAACAGGCATCGGGAATTTATCAGAAATCGCGCTTATATCGAGATTCACTCCTATTATGCTTTGAGGGATAAAAGGGAAGAGGTTAAAGCATTGGATGATCTGATCATTAGCGGGATTGGACCTACTCATGTTTTGCCTGATATGGTCAATGGACTGACGCTGATTGAGCATATCAACCACCATATTGAAGAGGGCTTGGGGTTGCGTCAAATCATCGACTGGATGATGTTTGTAGATCACTGCCTGCCTGACGAAAAATGGCCTGAGTTTGCTTCTTTGGCAAGTGTTACGGGACATGTGAAGCTCGCCATGACAGTTACCAGGATGTGCGAACTGTACCTTGGCCTTTCTGAACACAATTGGTGTGCTCAGGTGGATTCGACACTGTGTGAAACACTTATGGAGTACATTCTCTCCTGCGGCAATTTTGGCAGAAAAAAGGAAACAAAGAGTCACACCAGCGAGGTCCTTCTGACTAGTGCTTCTTGGAAATCTATGCTAATCAAGCTGAAGCAACGCGGAGTGCTAAATTGGAGGACAGCGCAAAAGTATCCTTTCTTTCGGCCGCTCGCTGCCATTTACCAAATGATTCGATATGTTTTTGATGGCTTGACAAGAAAGAATGCTATAAAAAAACTGCGGGAAGAAATAATTATTAGTAGGAGAAACAGTAAACTCTTTGAATCTATCGGCGTAGCCCGAGAAAGAAGCGGCCGTGTTACCTATCATAATGGAAAGTATGTCAACAAACAGTGATACCCCCTTGTTTACGAAGATATTTGTGTGCGGGATGGCAGTACGTGCGAGAAAGGCTGTGCCATACTGAACACGGGCTGTTTGAAGAAAAGTGGACTGCGAGAAGCCTATGGGGGTGTCAACCGGGACAGCGGGATTGTTATGAAAAAAGCCCCCACCGGCGATTTGTTTAGTGCTATAGCGAAGGAAGTCCCTTCCTCTGGCGGATGGGTGTAAGGCGTGGCCTTTTTGGCAATCGTCTGTTGATGCGCTGCGTGATGATCGATACTGTGGATAGATAGACTGTTCCCTCTGCAAGAACTTAACGTTACAGGTATCATAACACAAGTGACATACCTTCGGGAATATGGGAGGAAAGCCATTATGAAAGGAAAGCATGCGTATCTGATTATGGCACATCATAGATTTGATGTACTTAAGATGTTATTGGCGGACTTGGATTACAGGGATAACGATATCTTCTTACATATAGATAAAAAAACAAAGAATGTTCCTACTGATGAATTGAAAAAGTGTGTTAAGCAGTCAAGACTAATCTTCATTAAGAGAATTCCCGTGTATTGGGGGCATTCTTCACAAACACAGTGTGTGTTGAATCTCTTGAAGGCGGCAACAGATTATGCTGAATATGACTATTATCATTTTCTCGTTGGTGTTGAATTTCCACTAAAGACACAGGAGAGAATTCATCAGTTTTTTGAGAATAATAACGGCAAAGAATTCATTGGATTTAAGGATGGACAAGGATTTGAAAAACGACTACAATACTACTATTTCTTCCATAAGTATATGCGAGGTGGTAACTCATTCATAATGAAATTGCTGAGATTTGCTGGAAGGATATTACTTGAGTTTCAGAAGAAGATTGGGATAAACAGGCTGGAACATGATGCAGAATATTATAAGAAGGGTTATGCTAATTGGAGTATAACAGATGCTTTGGCAAGATTTTTTGTTGAAAATTCAAGGTCAATAATGCGTGAATGCAGATTATCATTTCTGGGTGATGAAGTCTGCTTTCATACTTTAGTGTATCACTCGCGGTTTCTTTCCAATGTATATGATTTCGAAGATGAGTATCACTCAGCAATGAGAATTACGACATGGACAGATTGTCATAATCAATTTCATAAAGACGATGTTCCAATGCTAATGGAATCTGGCAGACTATTTGCAAGGAAATTTGATGACGATCAAGCAATTGAAACGATTTCCCAGATCATTCGGTTACGAGATTAGTCAGAACAAACAGGGGACAGTTCGACCCCTCTGAAAAAGTAGTCGTATTTCAAGCGGAGGATGGTAAGGAAGCTAAGAAAATTCCGGGAAAAGCAACATTAAGCAGGAAGAACCGCTGAAATCGAAAAAAAGAGGAGAGGATGGCAGCAATCCTCTTCAAAATGACCGCGTTTGCGGTCATTTTTGCCTGAAATGTCACACTTCTCAGGCAGTTCTCCGTTCTTTCATTCCTGGGCGGAACGTTTCTTGTACTGTTTTTCAAAAGGGGACGGCTTTTTCGGAGAGAGCGGATCTGTGGGTAATTAAAGAGACGTATAATGGAGTCGTTTTGATCCTTTTCCATGTGTTCAGGCTTTTGCTTAATAAGAAATGGCATTAACGGCAAAGCAGTTCATTCTTTCCGTTTTATTCAAGGAGTGCAGAGAAACAGATGAATCCGCAAAACCGGGAA
>CACYBJ010000300.1 GCA_902772565.1 uncultured Lachnospiraceae bacterium
TCTTTAATATAATCAAAACGTTCTATGTCATCTGTGGTAGGATGGACTTTAATTTCACCTTTAATACCGTGAGTTGAAGCAAATACACCCACTCTGAACATATCATTCATAATTTGTACCATTTTCAGGCAAGATATCTGCTTGGTGACGCGCCTGTAACGTCATCAACGAGTTTGATAGCATTTTTTCAAACCATATAGAAGATACTATAATACAACACTCTAAAAAAAGGGTCATGGCAAGCCATGACCCCGAAGACATTACTGAATAATATCAACAGTAACCTTTTTGTCTTTCATTGTTGCTGCCGCTTTCACCACTGATCTGATGGCTTTTGCAATGCGGCCCTGTTTACCGATTACTTTCCCCATATCCTCAGGAGCAACACTTAATTCAATTAAGATGTCATTATCATTTTCGGTTTCAGTGACAACAACCTGTTCCGGATTCGAAACAAGTGCCTTAGCGATGGTTTCAACTAATTCCTTCACTGCACACCTCCAATTATTTTTCAATACCTGCCTGCTTAAAAAGTCTTGTAACTGTTTCTGTAGGCTGAGCACCGTTTGCAAGCCACTTCTTAGCTGCTTCTGCATCTACCTTAACTGCTGCAGGCTCTGTTGTAGGATCATAAGTACCGATTTCCTCGATAAAACGTCCGTCACGAGGGCTTCTTGCATCTGAAACTACGATTCTGTAGAAAGGAGCCTTCTTCTGTCCTAATCTCTTAAGTCTGATCTTAATCATCTGATTCACCTCACATAATTCTTTTGATTTATTGTTTATAGCCATGTGGCTGTGAAGGCAGAGCCTTCAAATATAATAAAGCAAGTTAAACATGCATTATTAACTAACCGAGTCCGAAGGGAAGTTTTCCTTTACCGAAGAGCCCCTTCTTGCCCTTCATCATGCCATTCATCTGTTTCATCATCTTGCGCATCTGTTCGAACTGCTTCATGAGCCTGTTGACTTCGGCAATGTCTACGCCGGCACCGGCTGCAATTCTGCGTTTTCTGGAAACATTGATAATGTCCGGCTTTTCTCTTTCCTTTTTGGTCATGGAGTTGATGATGGCCTCAAGAGGTTTGAAAGCATCATCGTCAACTTCCGCATTGGAAAGATTTCCCATGTCCGGCATCATGGCAAGTACAGAATTGATGCCGCCCATTTTTTTCATCTGCTGGATCTGTTCGTAGAAGTCGTTGAAATTGAATTCCGCTTTCATCATGCGGGCTTCCATTTCTTTGGCCTTCTTTTCGTCTATGTCGGACTGAACCTTTTCAATAAGGGAAAGCATGTCTCCCATGCCGAGGATACGTCCTGCCATACGGTCCGGATAGAACTGTTCCAGGTCGGAAAGTTTTTCTCCCATACCAACATAAAGAATGGGCTTTCCGGTAACCGCTTTAATAGATAAAGCAGCACCGCCTCTGGTATCACCGTCAAGTTTGGTAAGAATAACTCCCGTGATGCCGATTTCCTTATCGAAGGTCTCGGCTACATTAAGTACATCCTGACCTGTCATGGCATCCACCGTGAGTACGGTGTGATCAACCTTTACGGATTCCTTGACAGTACGAAGTTCCTGCATCATTTCTTCATCAATGTGAAGACGACCGGCTGTATCAAGAATGATAACGTTGTTACCATTGGATTCGGCATGTTTAAGTGCGGCATTAACGATGTCAATCACCTTAACACCTGTGCCCATTTCAAATACCGGCACTTCCTGCTTGCCGCCGTTAATCTTTAACTGTTCAATAGCCGCAGGTCGGTAAATATCGCAGGCCACAAGAAGAGGTCTCTTGCCCTGGGACTTAAACTTGCCTGCCAGTTTTGCAGCTGTAGTGGTTTTACCTGCACCCTGGAGACCGCACATCATAATAACCGTGGGGCCCTGGGCATTAAAGGTTATTTCCGTTGTTTCATCGCCCATGAGGCTTGTGAGTTCTTCATTAACGATTTTGATAACCGTCTGAGCGGGATTGAGTCCCTCAAGAACATCCTGACCTACCGCACGTTCTGTTACGGACGAAACAAAATTCTTAACAACCTTAAAGTTAACATCGGCTTCAAGAAGCGCAAGTTTAACTTCACGCATGGCCGTTTTTACATCGGCCTCGGTAAGCCTTCCTTTACCTTTAAGGTTTTTAAAAACATTCTGAAGTTTTGTAGATAAACTCTCAAATGCCATAACACTGTCACCTAAAACTCTTCAAGCATTAAATCGGACAGTTTGATTATCTCTCCGACTGCTTTATTGTTATCACTTTCCATAGATGCAGCCAGTTCTTTGATTTTAGAAACATGGTCTGCTACCTGTCCGTACTTCTTAACAAGGTGAAGCTTGTCTTCGTAGGAATGAAGTTTGTCTATGGTCCGTTTGATATTGTCATATATTCCCTGCCTGCTGATGCCCGTTTCCTCGGACATTTCCGCAAGCGTCATGTCGTCAAGTACGTATCCTTCAAAGAATTTCTTGGAAGAATCGCTCAGGAGTTCACCGTAAAAATCGTAAAGCATGGATAGTTCAAAAACTTCCGCAAGCCACTTTTCCGGGTCCGATTTAGACATAGTGCACCCCTTTCCTCTTGGCATTATAACATATAGAAAGGCTTTGTCAAGTATTTTTCTTGACAAAGCCCGATTTAAATTCTTTCCGAATTGAACATATACATTCCGATACCTGCAGCAATGGTTATATTCAAAGAATCCACCATGTCAGACTGAGGAATGAATATAGGTTCCGCTTTTTCTTTATAGTCCTCCGGAAGCCCTGTGGCTTCGTTACCGAATATCAAAGTATAAAGTTCCGGTTTCGGACAATCACTTACGGTAAGCTGTTTTTCGGCCGTAAGCATAAATGCGTAAGGAATGCGCCCGCTTCCTGTAATAAAACGCTTTTCGTAATCGGCAAAATCCTCAAAACACTCAATATTCATGTGGAATACAGAGCCCATGCTGCTTCTTACGGTCTTTGGATTAAAATGATCCGTACCGGGAGTAATAATCGCCAGATCGGTTATTCCGAAAGCAGCCGCA
>CACYBJ010000301.1 GCA_902772565.1 uncultured Lachnospiraceae bacterium
ACCAGATTTGCCGACGGCTTCAGATACGGTTTCGGCGCCGAGGTGGGCATCTCCACAAGCAAGATTCACGCCCGCGGTCCCGTAGGTCTTGAAGGTCTTGTAACCTACAAGTACAAACTGGTGGGACACGGCAGAATAGTAGGAGATTACGCCTCCGGAAAAAGAAATTTTAATTTCAGGGATTTATAAGTGTCGTAGGATTTGTCAATAACGAGTTAATAAATTGCTTACAAATCGGTTACTTATAATTCACATTTAGTTAATAAACTCCCGAAAAGCCCGTAAATAAAGGCTTTTCGGGAGTTTTTTGCTTTTTTGCTGTATTTTGAAAATTTTGCGCCGTTCTACAAGAGTAGTCTTGTGCAAAATTTGACTTTTTGGCGTTTTTTGGTGTAATATTAGGTATGATAAACTGAAATTAGAGTAGGGGAAGTCTGCTCTGAAGCATTTTACAAGGAAAGGAGGCAACAGAATGTCCGATAACAATCTCAAAAATGTAAACGATAATTCCGCATCTGCCTCCGAATTGTCTATTGCCGAATCTGCTCTTCTTTTCGAGCAGGAAGAACGCAAAAAGAACAACCGTAAGCGTTTGTTGAAATTCTTTATAATGCTTCTGTTTACCCTGCTGGTTCTTATTCTTGCAACCATCGCCTGGTTTGCCATGAATAAGAACACCGATGCGACGGGCATGGGAGTGACAGCCAATTCATCATCCTTCGAACTTAAGTCGGAAGGCGATGACGGTCTCTATGATGACTTCCTTGATAGTGTGGTTTCCGGCTATGCCGATGCAACCACAACGGAAAGCTCCGCAGAAATCAAGTGGAACCTTTCGGCTACGTCGGAAATCCACAACCGCTACACGGGAGCCGGAACTCCGGACATGGACGAAATCACCAGAAGAGATTCAAGTGACTACGGTCTTACCCCCGGCGACGGCGGCACTCTTAAATTTAAAATACTTCCCAAGGTGGAAGAGGAAATGACCATAGACTTCACTCTTACAACCACGGGTTACACGGCGACATTTGATAGTGAGAACTATAAAACCGATGACGATCTCGTAGAAGTTAGTGATGATGCGATCATAGCATTTGCGGGTACTCACATCCTTTTCTTCTATGTAGACGATAACGGCGACAAGCACCTTATCGGACCTGACGGTTTTTCTGTAACGGTGGACGGTACTACGGTTACCGAAAAAGAAGTAACAATCTTTTGGGTATGGCCCGCAACCTTAAAGGAACTGACGGAACTAAGTATTAACGGTCTCGCAGATGAGGAAGCCAACAAAGAAGTAAGAAGACTTCTTTTCGAAGCTCCCGCCGATTTCTTAAAGCCAATCGGTGAATTTGATTTCTCCGCAATAACAGTTGCTCATCAAGACGATCCGGAAGATCAGGAAGAAATGATAGAAGATGTGCTGCCTCTTGTGAGCGGCCGATTCTACAGCCAGTACGCAGCCATGTACAATGATGCCGACCAGGCTATCGGCGATAACACGAATTACATGCTGGTGGAACTTGAGGCATCAAGGTAACACATAAATGTTTACCGGCATTAAGCGGAATGCAAAACACAAAATAAAAGGAGGTGAGTGCATTGAAAGCAGCAAAGCTATTCGAAAAATTCAAGTTGCTTAGTTTAAAAGACAAGTTAATGCTCATTGCGGCATCTGCCATGACAATTGCACTCATCATCACAATGTCTACCATGGCCTGGTTCGCTCAGGAAAAGAAAATCGCAACCATGGCTAAAATCGATTCCCCGGCAAGACTTACTCTTAAGTCCGGTGCAGCCGAAGACATTATACAGTTCAAGATGTCAGGTATCGATGTTACGCAGGGCAACACCAAAGACTTCGTGTTCTGCGTGGAGGGAGACATTACAAGATACAATCTTCAGCTCACCCATACCACCAACATCGACTTTGAGTATACCATCTACAGAGCGGTGGAATCCGACAGCGGTGTTGAGTATGTAAAGGAAAACCGTGAGGACGTGGTTTATTACAGAAAAGATGCCGTAGCTCTTCCGGGAGCTTTCGTTAATCCTCAGACAGATGCATCTTCCTCAAGAAGAATCGGAAACAGCAGCTATGAAGAGGCCAGCTACGACAGCGACGACGACAGGCAGAAATTTGCAGAACCGCTTTACTGGCAGACAACCACAGCCATCGATGCCAACGATGTAAACTACGATGAAATAACCGAAGACGAAACGGAATTCAGAAACTATTTCATCCTTGAAGTAACCTGGGGTTCTAACGTAGTTAACGATAAAGAAACAGACATTATTTACATAACTGCCCAGGCTGCATAATCGGCGCAGCCCATGCAAAGAATAAAATGCGGCAGTAAGCCTGAAAAGGCATGAAACCGGGAAAGGAGGGTCCATGAACAAGTTATCTGAAATACTTAAAAAGAATTGGATATTGATCTGGCTTGTGGCAGTGACTCTCTCCTTATTATCGGTTTCCACCTACGCGATTTACACCCGTATTACCATTGCAAAGCGAGTTGTTTCAACCCAGGCTGGTGCCGGAGGTCTTTTCTCATCGGATCACATGGGTGCTTCCGGTATGAGAATAGTAGAACCTGTTACG
>CACYBJ010000302.1 GCA_902772565.1 uncultured Lachnospiraceae bacterium
AAACAAATATAGATTTATAGAGTGGTGTATTAATGTTATTGTCGGGTCTTACATTTCAGCAGGTATTTTTCGCATGCTCAGCAATGCTTTGTTTTGTATGCCTTTTTATGTACCTTTCTCAGAAAAAGCCCTTAACACTTAGATCAGGTCTTTTTGTTCTTATGCTCTGCAATATCCTTGCAACGGCACTTGTATCCGTATTTATAATCTCAGTTCTTTCCGATGTTTCCATGGAAAGTGATTCATGGGGCTATGTTGAAACTCTGGAAGAAATCTATTTTGGCGTGCATACCCTTCTTGCACCCATGTTTGCATACTACATCCTTTTGATCAACAATCCGGGCAGGAATCCGAGTAAGATATTCAGTTCCCTGTTCTTTTTGCCGGCTGTAGTAGCAGATGTCATGGTAGTTACCAACAGGTTTACAGGCCTTATGTTTATTGTTGATGACGGTAAGTTTACCAGAGGAAAGTATGAGATTGTCCTTTACATACTTGCCGCAGCCTACCTTCTGTTCTGTATTTCCGATATCCTTTATCACATTAAATATCTGACCATTAATGAAAGAATCGGTCTCATGGGTGCCCTGACTTTGATTTTTGTTGGCGTGGTTATACAGCTCATAGAGCCGAGCCTGCAGGTTGAAATATGGTTTGAGGCACTTACCATTCCTTTAATGATGAAACTGCTGGAAAACTATGACAGAATCTATGACAACCATAAGATTGCCTATAACAGAGAGTATTTCATAGATTTCAATAATAAACTTATAGCAACCAAGCATGCATATGCCATTGTAGTAGTTGCATTATCCAATGTCAGAAATTACACCGCCCACATGGATGAACTTACTTCCGGTGCGTTTAAGTATGAATCTGCCAAATTCCTTAAGAAGAATTGCAGTGAAGGTGATGTTTTCGAACTTAGAAACAACCTCTTTGCCTATGCTACATTTTACAGAGGACGTAAGCTGGAGACTATAGTTGAAAATATTGCAGATGCCTATCGCAATGGTATGATGTTCGGAGAGAAGAGAGTGAATCTTGAGGTGGCTATTGCATCTGCCAAGATTCCCGACGAACTGAATTCCTCGTTCGAAATACTGGACTTTGCGGATCTCGTAGCGAAGGAAAGTCCTAACGGAGTTAAGGTTATCGGCCAGGAAATGATCGATACCGTAAGAAAGCACTTCGACATTGAAGGCGCTGTAAGACGTGCAATTAAGAATCAGTCCTTCGAGGTTTACTATCAGCCTATCTGGGATGCTGAAACAGGACGCATCAAGTGGGCGGAAGCTCTTTGCAGACTCATAGACGATGAGTTGGGATTCATTTCCCCTGCAGATTTCATTCCTGTAGCGGAGAAGCGAGGTCTCATTGTAGATCTTGACGAAATCGTTTTCGATAAGGTTTGTTCCTTCCTTTGCTACTGCAAACCGAAGAATTACGGCCTTGAATATATTGAAGTAAATATCAGCCCATATCAGCTGATGATGAAGGATATGCCTGACAGATTAAAGGCAATCATGGACAAATTCAATGTGGATTTCTCCATGATCAATCTGGAAATCACAGAATCCACGGAACTTTACGACGATGAAGTAACCAACCAGAACATCAATAAGCTCATTGATATGAATGCCAAGTTCTCCCTTGATGACTTCGGAACCGGCTATTCGAATATCAGCTTTATTCTTAAGAAGAAGTTTGAGAATATCAAGATTGACAAAAGCCTTTTATGGGATGCCAATAATCCGGCTTCAAGAGAAATGCTTCTTTCCTTCGTAAAGTCCTTCAAGAAGATGGGCACCAAGATTATTCAGGAAGGTGTGGAAAACAAATCCCAGCTCAAGTTTATAGTTGAGGCGGGAGCCACAAAGATTCAGGGTTATTACTTCTCCAAGCCCCTTCCGGAAGATCAGTTTATGAAATGCCTTAAGGATTATAACCTGGACGGCGTTACGCCTGATGTATCCGGAATTGTTTCGGAAAAGGCCAACGAATACAAAGAAAAATTCGGAAGTATGGAAGAGGTCTAAAGGACCTCTTCCTTTTTAGCCCCCGATTTTTGGTAGGGGGAGCCGTCGGAAACCGTCATGATTCCGAAGGAATCGTGACAGAGTTTCGTAGAAACTCGCCTTTGAGACATCAAAGAAATCCAGAAGGGATTTCTTCTTTTTTTTGCCCCCGATTTTCAAAAGATTGACTTTTTGCTTCATACCCATATAATTAAGCCTAATACCAATCAATGTTTGGTTTCATATACTTTATGTGGTTTAGTAAATATATAGCGGGAATTTAGAATCAGAAAATGAAAGACGAGAGATTAAAACATATAGTAAGAGCCAGCCTGATAGGCATCATGCTTAATGTTATGCTGGCTACGTCAAAAGCAATAATCGGTTTGCTTTCAAACTCAATTGCCATAGTTGTTGATGCCGTAAACAACCTTACGGATGTTATCAGTTCATCTGCTACACTTATTGGTGCCAAAATCGCCGGAAGAGGCAGCGATAAGAATCATCCTCTGGGTCACGGAAGAGCGGAATACATCAGCAGTCTTGCCATCGGTATGGTAATCGTATATGCCGGTATCACATCCTTAAGTCAGTCGATAGAGTGGATACTTAATCCTAAGCCGCTGGACTACGGTGCCAAGTCTTTTATAGTTCTTTCCGTAGCCATACTCTTTAAGATTTTTATCAGCGTTTACTATACTAAAGTCGGCAAAGCCGTAAACTCCGCATCCCTTCTGGATTCTGCCAAGGATGCCATATTTGATATTGTAATCGATTCCGTAACCATTGTTTCGGCGCTGCTTTATTTCTTCACGGAGATTAAAACCGAATACTACCTTTCGGCTATTATTTCGGTATTCATTATCAGAACCGGTGTGATGATCATAAAAGAAACGATTGTAAGGCTTCTTGGTGAGAGAGTAGATTCGGAAATAACTAAGAAGGTTATAGGAATCATTGACAGTAACTTTCCCGAAGTATACGGTGCCTACGATCTTATTCTTCATAATTACGGACCTCAGATGTTCATCGGTTCCGTTCATATCGAAGTTTCTGAAAATGAAAATGCATTAAACATCGACCGTCTGGCAAGAAGAATCGAAAGTGTGGTATTTGAAGAAACCGGAGTGGTTATAGAAGCAGTGGGGATCTATGCCATAAGTGAAAATGACAAAGTTGCAAAAATCCGTAACGAAGTAAGAAAACTTGTTACTAATGAGCCTTACGTGCTCCAGATGCATGGATTTTACCTTGATGAAGAAAACAAAAAAATGAGCTATGACATAGTAATGGATCTTGACGCCAAAGATGTTAAGAAGGAATTCTTTAATGCAAATAAAATAGTCAGGGAGCATTTCCCTGACTATGATGTGGTCGCCCGAATGGATGTTGATATTTCGGATATTTAATTATCGTATGATTGCGAATATTA
>CACYBJ010000303.1 GCA_902772565.1 uncultured Lachnospiraceae bacterium
ACTCTCGGATCGAGAATTCGGGAGGTGGATTCAAGAGGATCTACCGCAGGATAAATACCAAGTTCCACGATGGAACGTGAAAGTACGGTTGTCGCATCAAGATGAGCGAAGGTAGTTGCCGGAGCCGGGTCCGTAAGGTCATCGGCCGGAACGTATACCGCCTGAACGGAAGTGATGGAACCGTCCTTGGTGGATGTGATTCGCTCCTGAAGCGCACCCATTTCGGTCTGAAGAGTAGGCTGGTAACCTACCGCAGAAGGCATACGGCCGAGAAGAGCCGATACCTCGGAACCTGCCTGGGTGAATCGGAAAATATTGTCAATGAAAAGGAGCACGTCCTTTCCGCCTTTGTCTCTGAAATATTCTGCCATGGTAAGTCCCGAAAGGCCTACACGCATTCTTGCGCCCGGCGGCTCGTTCATCTGACCGAATACCATGGTGGTTTTATCGATAACGCCGGATTCCTGCATTTCGTAGTAAAGGTCGTTACCTTCACGGGTACGCTCTCCTACGCCTGTGAATACGGAGTATCCGCCGTGCTCTGTTGCAATATTTGTGATGAGTTCCTGAATAAGAACGGTCTTACCTACGCCGGCACCGCCGAAGAGTCCGATCTTTCCGCCCTTAAGATATGGGCAAAGAAGGTCGATAACCTTAATACCTGTTTCAAGAACTTCGGTTTCCGTTGACTGCTCCGCGAAAGTAGGAGCCTTTCTGTGGATAGGATAATACTCAACGTCTGTCGGAGCATCTTTCTCATCGATGGGTTCTCCCAGAACGTTAAACATTCTTCCGAGAGTGTTAACACCTACAGGCACGCAGATGGGGCTTCCTGTACCGATGGCTTCCATGCCTCTTACAAGGCCGTCGGTAGGTCCCATAGCGATACAGCGCACTGTATCATCACCAAGGTGCTGGGCAACTTCTACCGTAAGAACGCCGCCGTCTTTCTTGGTGATCTTAACGGCATCGTTGATATCGGGAAGATTGCCTTCCGAAAACTTAATATCGAGAACGGCTCCGATAACCTGGGTTATCTTTCCGACTGATGTATTGTTCATAGGATTTCTCCTTTACTAGTTAATGGCATTGGCTCCGGCTATGATTTCCGTGAGTTCCTGGGTGATGGCACCCTGTCTTGCTCTGTTATACTGAAGCTCAAGATTGGATATCATGTCCTCGGCGTTGCTGGTGGCATTGTCCATGGCTGTCATTCTGGCGGCATTTTCCGATGCCAGGGCTTCGATCAACGCACCATAGATTTCACCCGCAAGATACTTGGGCATGATTTCCTTTAAAACTTCCGACGGTGTAGGTTCGAAATTCATGGGACCGTAGGAACTGTCGGTTTTCGGAATGGTATTTCCTCCGGTTTCTTCAACCTTGGCAGCTAAAGTATCCGTAGGAAGAAGCCTTAAAACCTCCGGGTCGTGAACGACGGTATTTTTAAAGAAGGTATAGACTATGCATATTTCCTTTAAGGTACCGTCTTCGTAGCCTCTCATCAGTTCTTCCGCAAGGTCGGTGGCATCTGCATAAAGCGGAGCATTCATTACGTCGGAACGATCGTCGGCTATTTCATAACCTCTTCTGGCAAGAGCCTCTTTGGCTTTGGAGCCTATGGCGTATACGAGCACGTTGTCCTTATCGATGCCGGAGGACATAACCGCTTTTACAACATTGTTGTTGTAGCCTCCCGCAAGACCTCTGTTGGAGGAAATCACGATTATCGCAGTCTTTCCTTCAGGGTTGCCGATAAGATACTTATACTTTACGTGGTCAGATGCATCTGCAAGCATCGAATCTATGGTGGAATACAGATGTCTGAAGTAAGGCTTTCCGTTTTCCGCCTGGGATTTTGATTTCTGCAGCTTAACCGTGGAAACCAGCTTCATGGCCTTGGTTATCTGACCTGTGGAAGTGATGCTCTCCTTGCGCCTCTTAATATCTCTCATTGAGGGCATGGCAATTCCTCATTTCCGCACTTATAGTGCAAGCTTTGCGAATTCAATTACGAATTGCGCTTTTATACGAACTGTTTTTTAAACTCTTTAATAGCGGCAACAAGCTTGGTTTCTGTTTCCTCGCTTATTACCTTTTCGCTTCTGATGCTTTCGAAAATCTCTTCATACTTCGCAGAGATGAAATCCATCAGTCCGGATTCAAACTCAGTAATGCGTGCAACAGGGATGTCAAGAAGCATCTGCTTGGTTGCGGCATAGATGATTACTATCTGCTGCTCAACAGGCATAGGCTTGTACTGTGGCTGCTTTAAGATTTCTCTGATTCTTT
Organism: uncultured Lachnospiraceae bacterium; assembly: GCA_902772565.1. Taxonomy (GTDB): domain Bacteria; phylum Bacillota; class Clostridia; order Lachnospirales; family Lachnospiraceae; genus UBA3775. Next base: position 2,293 of record CACYBJ010000303.1, read on the forward strand.
CACCCTGGGCAAGTTTGCTCTTGGTATCGTCATCAAGGTCGGATCCGAACTGTGAGAATGCTGCAAGTTCTCTGTACTGGGCAAGCTCGATACGGATAGGACCTGCGATTTTCTTCATAGCCTTTATCTGGGCGGAACCGCCTACTCGCGATACGGAAAGACCGGCATTTACGGCAGGTCTGAAACCGGAGTTGAACATTTCGGTTTCGAGATAAATCTGTCCGTCGGTAATGGAAATAACGTTGGTAGGAATGTAGGCTGATACGTCTCCTGCCTGAGTCTCGATAATCGGAAGTGCCGTAAGGGAACCGCCGCCGAGGCTGTCATTTAACTTTGCCGCTCTCTCAAGAAGTCTGGAATGAAGATAGAATACATCTCCCGGGTAAGCTTCACGGCCGGGCGGTCTCTTAAGAAGAAGAGAAAGTGTCCTGTAGGCTGCCGCATGCTTACTGAGGTCATCATAGACGATAAGTACATCCTGTCCGCTTTCCATCCACTCTTCACCTATGGCACATCCCGCATAAGGAGCGATGTACTGAAGAGGTGCAAGCTCGGACGCCGTAGCTGCTACAATGGTTGTATAGTCCATTGCGCCGTACTCGTTAAGAGTCTTTACGATGGATGCTACGGTAGATGCCTTCTGACCGATGGCAACATATATACACTTAACATTTTCATTTTTCTGATTGATTATGGTATCGATTGCGATGGCAGTCTTACCTGTCTGACGGTCGCCGATAATAAGTTCACGCTGACCTCTGCCGATAGGCACCATGGCATCAATCGCCTTAATACCTGTCTGAAGGGGAACGTTTACGGACTTACGGGAGATAACGCCGCTGGCAACTCTCTCGATAGGACGGGACTTGCTGCTGATAATAGGTCCCTTGCCGTCTATGGGCTGACCGAGGGCGTTTACAACACGACCCAGCATTCCGTCGCCTACGGGAACCGTAACAACTCTTCCTGTGGTTTTAACTGTATCGCCTTCGCTGATGCTCTTTGAATCACCCAGGAGAACCGCACCTACATTGTCCTCTTCCAGGTTAAGGACCATACCGTATACCTGGCCGGGGAATTCGAGGAGTTCACCCTGCATAGCTTTTTCAAGACCGTGGATTCGGGCTATACCGTCGGCAACCTGGATTACCGTTCCAACGTCTGAAACAACGAGCTTTGCGCTATACTCTTCAATCTGCTTTTTTATAACTGAGCTGATTTCTTCCGGTTTTAAATTCAAAGCCCTACACTACCTTTCTGTCAAATTCTTATCTGACGAAGTTCGTTTGACATATTCTGAAGCTTCGTCCTGATGCTGTTGTCCACGATTCTGTCTTTGATACGAATTCTGAGTCCGCCGATGATCTCCGGCTTAATATCGTAATTCATTTCAAGACTTGAAAAAGTGGTAGTTTCAAGAAGTTTCTTTTCGATTTCCTTCTTTTTTCTGTCGGATATTTCCGTGGCAGATTCCACATAAACAACACCGATGTTCAGTTTTTCCTTAATTGCATCCGTGAACCACTCAAGAACCTTAAGGATGCTTGATGCTCTTCCGTTTCTGATCAAAACGGTAATAAGACCTGCGATTTCGGGAGAGAGTCCGTCTTTAAAACATTTCTCCGTTACTTTTTCTTTTTCCGACTGAGTGATTTTAGGATTGGTATAAAAAGTGAGAAGTGCGGGATTCTCGTCGAAGAGATTTCTTAATACTTTCACTTCTTCAAGATACTGTTTCTCTCTTTTTTCCTGTACGGCGATTTCAAGAAGTGCTTCGCCGTATCGTTCCTCTACTGCTGCCATGTTTTATTTCCCATCTCGTTTAATGCTTCATCGATAAGCTCATTCTGCTTATTCTCGTCCATCTTTTCAGCAACGAACTTGCCTGCCATGACCTCAGCAACATCAATCATGTTTCTTCTGACTTCGTCCTTTGCTCTCTCTTTTTCAAGTTCTATCTCTTTTTCGTTTCTGGCCATTACGCGGGCGGCCTCTTCTTTGGCCTGCTCGACTATGCGCTCTTCATGTTCCATAGCACGGTGACGGCCCTCCGCAATGATTCTGCCGGCTTCCTTGTCAGCATCGGAAAGCTTAGCCTCGTATTCTTTCTTGAATTCCAGGGCATCTGCCTTTTCCTTCTGAGCTTCCGTAAGATCGTCCGCAACCTTCTGCTGACGTTTCTTAAGCAGGTCTCTTGCCGGATTAAAGACAAGGTAAGACAGCATGAGAAAAAGGAAGAACACGGCGCACATCATAATGACAGCATCCATAAGGAGCTGCGCATCAAGTCCGAATACGCGGGCAGTCATCCCTTCTTCTGCCAGGATAATACCTGTTATGCTGAATAAAGTAGTCAATTTGGGTCCTCCAATCATGTACTGAATTTTCTTCAAAAATTAAGTACGATTACGCAGCCATGCATAATCGCCTTCGGCGATGGGCTGCGCTATGTACTGAATTCCCTTCGTGAATTAAGTACGTGTTACCAATTCTTAAGCGGATTAGCGAACAGAAGGATGATAGCTGTTGCGAAGCCGTAAAGACCTGTTGTTTCCGCAACGGCCTGACCAAGAAGCATAGTTGACATGATAGTTCCCTTTGCTCCCGGATTACGTCCTACGGCAGATGCACCGTAGCCGGCTGCAATACCCTGGCCTACACCGGGTCC
>CACYBJ010000304.1 GCA_902772565.1 uncultured Lachnospiraceae bacterium
AAGAATCATTTCAATGCCGTGAATGTAACCCTTTAATCCTTCTCCTACCACCTGTCCGTCGCAGGCAGGAAGAGTCACGCTTATCTTCCTGAATTCCTCCCTGGCATTTACATCGGAAATGTGCACTTCAATTTTCCTGATTCCCGAAAGGCTCTTAAGAGCGTCATGAATGGCATAACTGTAATGTGTAAAGGCGCCCGGATTGATAACGATTCCGTCCACCTTGTCAAAGTATGCCTGCTGAAGTCTGTCGATTATGGCACCTTCGTGGTTGCTCTGAAAAGTCTCAAGAGTATATCCGTTTGCATCTGCATGCTCTTTAAGCATATTGATCAAAAAGTTGTAGTCTTCTTTTCCGTAAATCCCCGGTTCCCTGATTCCAAGAAAATTCAGGTTGGGGCCGTTAATAACAAGTATTTTCATTTCTCGCTCCATGCCGCAGGCGTGGTGTCCTTTGATGACGCGCCTGCAGCATCATCAAAGGATTTGAAAGTTTTACTTTCAAACCTCGTACCATGCCGCAGGCGTGATGTCCGTATGATGACGCGCCTGCAGCATCATCAAACTAATCAACCTTACGGTTCTAGAAACAATTTATTATCTCATCTGCGATTTTTTCGGGAGTCTTGCCGTCAACTTTTATGATTATGTCGGCAGCCGCCCTGTACTTTTCATAGCGGGATTCCATGAGTTCCTTAACCGCAGTCTCCTTGTCTTCTCTTTGGAGAAGCGGTCTTGTAGTGTCATCCTTAAGTCTTTCAAGAACTGTCTCAGGGGAAACATCAAGCCAAATGACTTTGCCCATTCTTTTTAGTATCTTGACATTCTTCTCAAGAAGCGGAGTTCCGCCGCCGCAGCAGATCACACGTCCGGCGGAATCATCTGCCAGATTATCTATTGATGCCGTCTCGAGTTTACGGAAGTACTCCTCTCCCGACTCGGCAAAAATATCGCTTATCTTTTTACCGGTTCCGGCTTCTATGTATTTATCGGTATCCACGCAGTCCATACCCAGTTTCTTTGCAAGTACGGAACCGACGGAAGTCTTTCCGCTGCCCATAAAGCCTATCAGAACAAGCGCGCGTTTTGCGATCAGCTCTTTGGTCATTTTACTGTAACTTCTGAGTACTATTTTCTCCAGTTTTCTTTTGAATACTATCTGGATTTCTTCTTTTGGATTAATGGGGTTAACCAGTATCGATTTGATACCTGACCGGTTTGCACCGTAAATATCGGTAAACAGCTGGTCACCGATAAATATCGTGCTGTTCTTGTCGGTACCCATCAGTTTCATCGCCGATAAATATGGTTTTCTTTTCGGCTTGTCCGCTTTGTAGATATAATGAATATTCGAAACATCGGTGCCGCGGTCCCTAAGTCCGTCGTAGAACCTTTTTACTCTTTCTTCCTTGTTGTTGGATATAAAGCATATGCCGAAGCCAAGCTTTACCAGCTTCTTAAAAAGATCGGCTGCCCGGTCGTTGGCATCTGCCCCGTGCATAACAAGAGTATTGTCTATGTCGTAGATCAGCCCCCGGTACCCATCCGCAAAAAGATTTTCATAATCAATATCGTAGGAGGAACTGACTCTCCTCCACGGATAAAACTTCTTAAACATACATTCTCCATATGGCAGATGCCTGCCCTGATATTACGTCTTGACCGCACAAAGGTCACGCCGCCGCGTTTTAGTATAAATCCTCATAGACGAGAATATTCTTTCCGTGCTGCTTTCCGAAATACATCCTCTTATCGGCAGTCTTGATAATGCTTTCGGGATCGGTATACGAATCCAGATAGGTTTCAAGTCCGATGGTAACTGTCACGGGAATTCTCTTGTTAAAGAAAACAGTAGGAGTCATTTCTATCAGTTTTCTGAGGTATTCCATCTTATCGATTGCTCTCTTGAAATCGTGTTTTTCAAGAAGTATGGTTATTTCCTCACCGCCCCACCTGCAGATGTCGCAGCCGGGCACTTCTTTTTTGATTATTCTTGCAATGTGCCTTAACACTTCGTCGCCGCAGTCGTGTCCGTAGGAATCGTTAATTCTTTTGAAGTTGTCGATATCCAGAAAGGCAATGCAGAAATTGTTTTTGGTCTTATCCTTCATGAATCCGTCTACGATGGGCAGGAATCCTCTTCTGTTAAGAAGACCTGTCAATACATCTTCGGTTGCGTCAAGAGCGAGCTGTTCGTTCTTTCTTTCAAGACTTAACACAGCACTCTCGCTGGAATAAATATAAATCACATTATAGAAAATAACGGAAAATGTCATTACGAAGGACGTGAAGACAAACAGGAATGTCCTGATGGCACCGGAAACATGATAGACAGCTTCGGCATTTACATACATCAGGTAAAGATATGTAAAGACGGAGAAATCGACGAGCAACATAATAACGATTATCCATCGTTTTCCTCTCTCGAAAATAAAGCATCCGAAATAAATAATGATCGGAACTATGGATATCAGGAAACAATAGGCGCCGCTGTCCCAGCCTATAAAATAAACAGACGTTGCCGCATAAATGGCCACTTCAATTATGAGACTGAAATATACAGGAAGTATCTGGCCCATTTTGCACAGAATAATGCAGAACAGATATACGACTACGCTTAAGATATTAAAATAAAACAGAGGCATTACCTTAGCATAGGCCATTACAGCCAAAAGCGTCAGATGCACAAGTCCCATTATGGCAATGGTAAAAAGAAAACTGTTGTGCACCAGAAAATGCATTGTTGACTCAAATATATTTTTGCTCTTCATCTGAACACCCCTGTGAAATATCAGTCCAGTTTATTTTACCACAAAAAAAGTCCGGACTGCAACGGTCCGGACTTTTTATTTATTCTTCTGTTTCTGAAGCGTTTTCTTCAATAACCTTGGCCTGAACATCGGCAGGTGCCGGCTCATAGCGATCGAATTCGTATGAGTAGTCACCGAAACCACCTGTCATGGAGCGAAGGTCTGTGGAATATCCGTAAAGAGATGCAATCGGAATGTCGGCTACGATTTCCTGCTTTCCGTTCGGAAGAGGATTCATGCCGAGAACGCGTCCGCGTCTCTTGGAAAGGTCGCCCATGATATCGCCTGTGTACATGTCAGGTACTACAACCTTAAGAGATGCCACCGGTTCAAGGAGTATAGGAGTAGCTTCCATGATACCCTGTTTAAATGCCTTGATTGATGCAAGTTTGAAAGCCATTTCGTTGGAGTCTACAGGATGGTAGGAACCGTCCACGAGAGTTGCCTTGATTCCTACTACAGGATAGCCTGCAAGAGGTCCCTTAAGAACAGATTCGGCAATACCCTTTTCAACTGCTGGGAAGTAGTTCTTCGGTACGGAACCGCCGACTATCTTCTCTTCGAATACATAAGGCTTTTCAAGATCGCCGCTTGGCTCGAAGATCATGATAACATCACCGAACTGGCCGGCACCACCGGACTGCTTCTTGTGACGTCCCTGAATCTGGCCTGTAGCCTTACGGATGGTCTCGCGATAAGGAACTCTGGGCTTCTCAAGTTCAATTTCAACTTTGTATCTTGAAAGAAGTTTGCTCTTTACTACTTCAAGCTGCTGATCGCCGATACCGTAGATAAGAGTCTGTCTGTTCTCATTGTCGTTAACTGTCTTAAGAGTAAGGTCTTCTTCCATGAGTTTTGAAAGAGCCTGTGAAACCTTATCTTCATCGCCCTTATTGACAGTTACATACTTGGCATAGGTGTAAGGAGTTGAAAGCTTTGGTGCATTGTATTCGATAGGATTGGCCTTTGTGGAAAGGGTATCTCCTGTTTCGGTATCGGAAAGTTTTCCGATGGCACCGATGTCACCTGCGTAAAGCTCCTTAACTTCGATCTGCTCTTTTCCGCGAAGGACATAGAGTCTTGAAAGCTTTTCCTCTGTTCCTGTTCTTGTGTTATAAACCGAATCATCGCTCTTAAGGATGCCGGAGCATACCTTAATAAGTGAGAACTTACCGATGAACGGATCGGCAATGGTCTTAAATACCTTTGCTGAGAAATCCTTGTTGGCATCGTAGTCGGCCATGAATGTAGTGCCGGACTTTCTGCTCATACCGGTGATGACGCACTTGTTAGGTGACGGGAAGTACTTATCGATGGCCTGCATAAGAGCGTGGGCACCGCGTCCCTGAACACCGGAGCCGCAAAGTACGGGAACCATGTCACCGACGGCTACGGACTGTCTGATGGCTGTTTCAAGTTCAACTTCCGTGAACTCTTCGCCTTCGAAAAACTTCTCCATGAGTTCTTCGCTGGTTTCGGCAACGGACTCAATAAGTGAAGCACGGTAGATGTCGGTGTATTCCATGGAATACTCAGGGATTTCACCGTCGGTATACTCACCGGGCTTATCGGTGAACTTACGGCCTTCCATCTTAACCACGTTTACGAATCCGACGAATTTTTCATTCTCACGGATAGGTGTATGGAAAGGTGCGATTATATTTCCGTAATTATCCTTAAGGTCGTCGATAACCTTCTTGAAGGAAGCGTTATCATCGTCCATATCTGTAACAAAAATAATTCTTGGGAGCTTGTATCTTTCGCAAAGATCCCAGGCTTTGAAAGTACCTACTTCGATACCTGCCTTAGCAGATACAACGATTACTGCCGCATCAGCCGCGCTGATGGCTTCTTCAACTTCACCCACAAAATCGAAGTAACCCGGAGTATCTATAAAATTAATCTTAGTATCCTTCCAGATAACCGGAACTACGGATGCTGAGATTGAGAACTTTCTCTTGATCTCTTCTTTATCGTAGTCACTGATTGTATTTCCGTCATCTATCGTACCCATTCTCTGAGTAATGCCTGTTGTGTAGGCCATAGACTCAACCAGTGTAGTCTTACCGCTTCCACCGTGTCCCAGCACGGCAACATTTCGAATGTTCTCAAATTTGTATGTTTGCATACATTTCTCCTCCGTTTCTACCATTGCGAAACCCCCAAACAAACATCTCACAACGGCACCAATATGGGAATATTGTACTAAACAATTAGCCGTTTTTCAACACATTTGTGCAATTTGACCATATTTTTTACGATTTTGGCAGGAATCATTTGCCGGACGAACGTTATGGCTGTGAATATTCCCCGCAATATTACCTTTATATGCCCATAAACATTTGATTTTTAGGCCCGGTATCTCTATAATTCATACAGAACAACTTAAGGACGGTACAGATTATGAAGAAACTTGCATTTATAGGTTTCGGCCTTATCGGAGCCTCTATTGCAAAAGCATTAAAAACAAAGTGTCCGGGTGAATTTGAAATAAAAGTTTACGATCATCACACCACACCTTCGGAAGCGCTTCTTACAGCCAAAAGCGACGGCATGGTGGATGCGATTTACAGCGATATAGAATCAGTTCTGGATTGTGATTTTCTTTTTCTCTGCGCACCTACGTTACGAAACATTGAATATCTTTCGACCATTAAAAAACTGGCAGATGAAAAAGGTCTTACTCTCCCCTTCATCACCGATGTGGGAAGCGTAAAGGGAAACATTTCCGAAGCAGCAAAATCCCTGGGACTTGAAAAAGTCTTTCTGGGCGGTCATCCCATGGCAGGTTCAGAAAAAACAGGCTACTTAAATGCCACATCCCATATGCTTGAGAATGCCTACTATATTCTCACCCCTTCCT
>CACYBJ010000305.1 GCA_902772565.1 uncultured Lachnospiraceae bacterium
AGGTAAAGCAAGAATAACAAGCATATTGAAGGCAGTAAAGAGGTCAAAACATCTTTTTAAGACAAGCTGTCCTCTTTTTCGGTTCAGTGATTCCCAGTAAGGTCGAACCTCTGGCACTTTCATAAATTCAGGAAGGTCTTCCCATTTTTTTTTTTTTTAATCCCTCACTTCGCACACTGCATCCTTAAGTTTTTCGCATACATAATCCACATCCTCATCACTCAATAATGTATGCAACGGCAAGGTAATCAAATTATGATAATAATCATAAGCATTAGGGGATAGCGAACAGTCTTTACCATATGCACTCATCATCGGAAGCGGCTTATAATGGACATTAGTTGCCACTCCTTTTTCAGCCATCTTCTCAATTATTGCATTGCGCTGCTCTTCTGTAATTCCCGGAATACGAATCAGATATAAATGATTAGAACTGTCCATATCATCTAAATGATGAACAAGATGAGAAATACCAAGCTCATCACAGGCAGCATCATATTTTTTCATAATTTCAACTCTACGGGAAAGTAATCCTTGATAGCGGTCTAACTGTCTTAATCCGATTGCAGCCACAACATCCGTCATGTTGCACTTATACCAGGGTCCAATGATATCATATTCCCATGCGCCGACTTTTGTCTTTGCCAGTGCATCTTTATTCTGACCATGAAGTGAAAGAAGCTGGAACATATTATAGATTTCGCTGTTATCAATACCTTCGATAGGAAGCCAGGTCGAGCAGCCTCCCTCAGCGGTCGTGAAATTCTTAACAGCATGGAATGAAAATGAAGAAAAATCAGCGATGGCTCCGGTTTGAGTTCTCTTTCCGACAAATACTCTGCTTGCTCCAAGAGAATGAGCACAGTCAGCGAAAACCGCAACCCTTCCGATAGCCTTTTGAATACTCGAAGATAAATCGCTTAACGGCGTCCCGTCCGATTCTGCCGGGATAAATAATTTCCTTTTGCTTTCAACAATTTGGAATAATCTTTCGTAATCGCAAACAATACCGCCTATATCAACGGCAATAATAGCTTTCGTTTTTTCTGTAATGGCTTTTTCTACGGCATCATAGTCCATTTCGGGCATATGAGTTTTCGGATCACCATCTTTCTGAATATCAACGAAAACAACCTTTGCGCCACAATGAATTGCCGCAGAAGCGGTTGCAGTATAGGTATACGCAGGAATAATAACTTCGTCTCCCTCTTTGATACCAAATACTCTTAAATTTAATTCTTCAGCCGCAGTTGCACTGTTAAGACAGACTACCCTATTACTGTATTCTTTTTCTGCCTCCGGAGTAGTACAATCTATGTCTGTTTTTCCGGTTTCTATATAAGCCGCCAGTCTCCGCTCCAGTAATTTTACACGCGGACCAGTAGTAATCCACCCTGTTTTCAGAACGAGTTCCACTTCTTTAATTTCTGCTTCGCTGATATCCGGGGGGCTGAATTTGATTTCTCTGTATTCCATAAAATTATTCCTTTACAAAACCATTATTTTTCTTCCACTTTTTTCAAAAGACGTAATTCCTTCAAACTGTATGGCATTCATTTAATTACTAATTACACATTTTGTTTACCCTCTACAGTGAATGTTATCATATGTAAACTTTTGATTGCGTTTTGAATCAAATTATGTTAAAATGTATTTGGTAAATAATTGTCAAACCCACTATGCCTTAACTTTTATATTCTATCATTATTTCACAGTTTGTTCAAATGTTAAGAATAATAAAAAACGTAGGTATAATCATACTTCTTATGGCATATTCCACAATAAAAGCTAGTATCTATGTATAATTACACAAATAAAAAGCTCCGGAAACGTTTGCCGGAACAAGCCGCTGTCGGAGCCAGTTCGATGTAATTTATGATCATTATGTATCGATTTAGAGTACAATTCATTTCCTTCAATTCAAAAAAGTCAGTATTTATGCGGATTTGAGGCGGTTGTTCCTATTATGCCTCCATCATTTCTAACGGATACACATATATCAATTTACGGAATTGACAAATATTGTATTTCTGCTCCTGTCAGGTCATTCCTTCCACTTCAAATCTATACTTCAACAGCCATTTCCAGTTAAAAATTTATGTTTATACGAAATAAGTTTATGTTTTCACATAATTATTTCTTGACTTCCAATTTATCAGATGCTATTATGTATGTAAATACATAAATCATAATTGTTTTTACGACATTTCTGAAAGGAGGCCAATATGACAATCAGTGATCGTATATTCGGCTTAATGAAAAAACAACATATATCATATACTGATTTTGCTTCGCTTACCGGAATTCCTTACAGCACCATCTGCAACTGGAAGAGCAACAAGTCTAATCCAACAACCGATAAAATAATGACAATTTGCAAGGTACTCAAAGTCTATCCGGAAATCATCCTGGGCGAATCCGACCTTAGCAATGCTACCGGCAAAAGTTTCATCCGGCATATTCAGGAGATTCGTCTGCTTGGTTTTTATAGGGTTCTATCTTCTAGGGATAAGACATTGTTTTGGTATTATCTCTTAATGCTTGATAATTTCAACTCCAACAGATCTTCAAGCCACCCTATATGTTCCACCTAATCCCATTTATTGACACCGTTCACTTTTAGCGGTTAAATATAAATAATGCATTCACTGTAATGCAGAAAGGAGGTTGCATCATATGACCATAAGCGAACGTATTTTCAAATTAATGGAAGAGAAACGCATGTCTCAACGTGAGTTCTCTGTCCTGACCGGCATCTCTTACAGCACCATTTCGGATTGGAAACACAAGAACAATAATCCCGCTGCTGATAAGATTATGATTATATGCCATGTTCTTGAGGTAACTCCTGAGTATCTGCTTGGCGAACCGGATTTTACCATCGCCAACTTGCCGGCAATGAATTTCAGTTGTGCATCTAATTCTCAAGAACTCAGATTAGTTGATTATTACCGTAGTCTTTCCAGTGACGGTAAACAACTGTTATTTTCTTATCTCGAGGCACTGGTAAGACTCAATGCCGAAAAAGCTAATTCTGACACTCCCAACGATGACGAATAATCTGTCAATTCTTATATAGGGGAGTATAAATCGATTTTCTGAATCTCTGAAACCCTTATAAAATAAGGGATTGAAAGGGTTGTTCCTATTATGCCTCCATCATCAACCCAGGTTTTACATTATTGGCACCATATTTATCTCTCTCAGCAGTAAGCAAATCTTGGTTCCAAAGGCCAGGTCTCGGACCTATCACGCTCATATTTCCAATAAAGATATCCCAGATTTGCGGTAATTCATCAAGGCTGTGAGAACGTATGAACTTACCAGATCTGGTGATATACTGTTCAGGATTTTCTAGCATATGTGTCGGTTTATCATGCGGCGTACACATCTTCATGGAACGGAATTTGTGAAGTTTGAAATATTGTTTATTCCTTCCGATTCTCTTTTGTGTGAATATAACCGGTCCCGGATCATCTATTACAATCCAAAGTGTCAGAAAGAGAAATACAGGGGATAATACCACAAGTCCGCCGAAACTCAGAATAATATCAAATAGTCTTTTGAAGAACGTTTCATATATGCCTGCCTTATGAGTACTGTCACCAATCGCTTCCAGATGGCCTCTGACGCCATCGGCATTTTCTTTCTCAGATTCATCTTCCACAAACCGGACCCTTTTCCCTTCCATCGGATTCTTTTCTTCCGGTTTGTTTTTGTAGACGGAGGAAGGTTTCACTATAATTGCCACTAACCCCATAACCAGGAAGATGACACATAATGCAATTATGATAATTCCTATAATTTTTAAAACCATACTTACTCTGTAAACCTATCCTTTTTTCAGGTACTTACTCATGAAACTCGATTATTATCCCATCCGGATCTTTTGTATTACAGTATTTCCTTCCAAGCCAGTCCTTTTGAACCGGGTCACAATCAATTGCGTTGCTTACAGACTCAATGTTATCAACCTGTAATGCTATATGACGTAATCCAAATGGCTCTGGATTACTTCTCGCAGGATGACTCGGGTCGATAAAGATTTCTAACTCAACTCCAAACCCTTCCAGAAGAACTATCGTATCATTTTCTCTTTCTTTTCGAAATATCTCTATGAATCCGAGTTTTTCATAAAAATCTACAGACTTATTTGAACTTGCTATTATTGCAATATGATGTATTCCTGTTATCATCTGTTTGCCTGATATTTATACTGCCTGATTGACTAAGAGGGCGAAAAGTAACTTATATATTATATCATAAATCTTCTATTTTTACCGCTGAATCTTCTATTTTCGCTCTTAATAATTACCAAAATTTCTTTTATTTCCTGCATTTCTTTGTATTTCTCTCACAAAAGAAGCCCGTATTCCATAAAAAATCCCAAAAGTGATACTTTCGATTACCACTTTTGGGGTTCTGTGATTCGTTACATTTTCTATGCCGGATGATACGTCGTTACAATCTTCTGCACTCTCGCTCTTATATCATCACTGTTCTTATACGCTGCCAGCATCAAACCGTCCAGTTCCTTTAAGAACTCATCTGTTTCAAACGGAATCGGCATTCCGATATGAATCAGTTCATTATCGGTTTTCCGAAGCCCTTCCTCCGCCATCAGTTTCTCTTCATAGAGCTTCTCGCCGGGTCTTAAGCCCGTATACTCGATCTTGATATCGACATCTGGCTTGTAACCGCTTAACTTAATCAGGTTTCTGGCAAGTGTATCAATCTTTACTTCACTACCCATATCAAGCACGAAGATTTCTCCGCCCTTTGCATAGGTTCCCGCAAGCATAACAAGACTTACCGCTTCGGGAATGGTCATGAAATATCTGACAATATCCGGATGTGTAACACAAACCGGTCCGCCCTGTTCAATCTGTTTCTTGAATATTGGGATAAC
>CACYBJ010000306.1 GCA_902772565.1 uncultured Lachnospiraceae bacterium
ATTTGAATGAATGTAGTCCGCAACTTCCCTTGCATACTTAAGGTCGATGGCATCAATATCCATACCGATGGCCCAGGTCTCAAGCGGTTTGTCGGAAAGCTTCGCTGCGATTCCGCATACCAGAGAAGAATCAAGGCCGCCCGAAAGCAGAAATCCTACGGGAGCATCCGAATCAAGTCTCTTTTCAACTCCCGCGGTAAGAAGGTCGTGAATGGCTTCTGTTACGGTTTCCAAATCATCTTTAACGTATTCCTTCACATCAGACATGTCACGATACTTTATGAACCGGCCGTCCTTAAAGTAATGACCGGGTGGGAAAGGTCTGATGGATTTTGTAAGAGCCGTCAGGTTCTTCGGTTCCGAGGCAAATACGTAACTTCCTTCTTCGGTAAGTCCGTAGTATAAAGGTCTGATGCCGATAGGATCTCTTGCAGCAATATATTCATCCTTTTTCACATCGTAGAGTATCATGGCATATTCCGCATCCAGCATGGCAAACATGTCCGTACCGTACTCGGAATAAAGAGCGGGAAGGATCTCGCAGTCGGAGTTACTGATAAAGCTGTATCCCTTGGATATGAGTTCCTCCTTAAGCTTCCTGAAACCGTAGATCTCACCGTTGCAAACCACTACATACTCGCAGGTGCCGGGGAGCGTCTTCTCTTTTTCACTCTCTTCCGGCCACTCGGGGTATCCGATGGTTTTGTGTGCGGCATATGCAAAAGGCTGCATTCCTCTTTCAGTAAGACCCATAATGGAAAGTCTGTTAAAGGCCATCCATCCGCTTTTGGTCTCAACTATTCTGGCAGCATCAGGTCCTCTTGAATGTGTATTATTGAGTGCTTCCTCAACTATCTTTCGAGCAGTTTTTTGGCAGCAACCTAATATTGAACACATTGTAATAACCTCCTGATATCCGGCCGCGTACTCCGCGACCTGTCAAACCGATTCTTCGGCTGCACAAAAAAAGGGCGCCTCGGAGTATAGACTCCAAGACGCCATTGCCTTGTACGCTTTGTAGTTTGCACCCAAATGCACTGTTTTGTCAATACTGTTTTTAAAAATACAATGCACGAAATCGGTACGAGGTTTATTCTATTTCTGTTCCCAGTTTATCAAAATCCCCTACATTCATAGGTTTGTAGAAATAGTAGCCCTGCATTTCCGAACAGCCGCACTTCTGTACAAACATTGCCTGTTCAATCTTTTCAACACCTTCGGCAATAAGGGTCATGCCCAGAGCTTTACCCATTTGAATAATATATTCAACAATGGTACTGCCCTTCTTCTGGTCTCCGGTTTCCGTAAGGAAATAAAGATCCAGTTTGATACGGTCAACGGGAAGTTCCTTTAACATGTGAAGGGATGAATAGCCACTGCCGAAGTCATCCATTTCAACCTGAAAGCCCAGTGCCTTTAACTTAACGGTAATGTCTGTCATGAGTTTCGGACTTTCAACGTAGGCCGTTTCTGTGATTTCAACTCTTAACTGGTCCGGAGTAAGTCCGTACTTCTTTATGAGACTGTCAAAATGTGCGGGAATGTCATCGCTGTTTTTAATGTCGCAGCGGGAAAGGTTGACGGAAACCGAACGATGCAGTCCCATTTCATTCCATCTTTTAAGATCGGCACATACCTTATTCCAGACAAAGGAGTCCAGCTCGTATATCAGTCCCGCCTCCTCCATTATAGGAATAAATTCCGAAGGAGAAAGCCAACCCAGCTTATCATGATTCCATCTGCACAAAGCCTCCGCACCTATGATTTTCTTTTTATCAAAATCAATCTGCGGCTGATACCACACCTGGATCTCTCCGTCTCTAATGGCATCCGGCAGGTGATTGACAATATCCACTATGCGCTGTCCCTTTTTCCACTGCTCAGGGTTATAGAAATCGTATCCGTCGGTTCTGCTGTCCCTTACTCTTTGCTCGGCTACTCTTGCGCAGTCCAGCATGTGGTTGACATCTGCCTTATCATAATCCTCCGGAGTAAGTACATAAAGTCCGCAGCAAATCTGCACGCGGTTTCCTCTTCCGCTTTCCGTAAAGTAAGTTCGGATTCTGTCCATAACTTCTTTATCGTCACGCTCTATGCTTTCTTCACCGCCTATTTCCCGAAGTATCGCAAAATGGTCCCCCTCAAGTCTTGCAAAGGTTTCCTTTTCGGTAAGAGCGGCAGATGACTTATCTGCCAGGAAACGAAGAAGCTCGTCACCGGCAGCTCTTCCAAGGCTGTCATTTATAAACTTGAAATTTCTGATGTTTATGTAGCCCACAAGATAGGAAGTATCGGGATGCAGTTTAAGAAGTTCCTGTACTTTCTGACGAAAACCGTGAGTGGTAAGAACTCCTGTAAGAGTGTCTATATCCATTAACTGCTGAACCTTTAATTCCTGCTCTTTTCGCAGTTCGTGCACTCTTTGGAATGCAATAATGAGGCAGGATACAACAAGCAGAAATGCCAGCAAAACTATGAGGCCGTACTCATGCATGTAGTCCGAAAACTCGTAACGGTAAAGTCTTCTGGAGGTGTAATCAAGAACTATAGACTGGCGTCTTGTTTCAGACACGCCGGATATTCCCTGATTAAGACGTTCTATTAAAGCCCTTCCCTTTTCGGTATCCACCGCTCCGACTCTGAAGTCCATGGTAAACATGGTAGATGTCTGAACAGTAAGATCCGAATAGGCCGGTTTCTGAAGAGTATAGTTCCATACATAGGAATTGTTAAGAAGGGCATCCACCTCTCCTGAGCGGAGGGCATCAATACTTTCAGCCATGTTTTCATACATGCTGATCTGAATGCCGGGATAGAATTGCTTTACGGTTTCGGCAACGCCGCCGAGGGACGCAAGCATACCCACCTTAAGCTGATTCAGAGATGATAACTTTTTATTCTCTTCTGTTACCAGAGTAAATGGTGTCTGATTAAGATTGTCCGAAACAACGATGGACTTGCCTTTGGTGCTTTTTATGGCACTGCCGAATGGCATGAGCAGATCATATTTGTCATTGTCAAGTGCGTCCTTAAGATCATCTTCCGTAATACTTACAAACTTCGGAACAAGACCTGCTTTTTCACAGGCCACTGCCATAAGATCTATGCCTATACCCGTTACCTGATCATCCTCTTCGTCAATATAAAAGATAGGAGGTCTGTTTGCAGGCACGCCGATCACTACCACATCTTTACCTTCTTCGGCGGAAACTCCGGGAAGAAAAGCAAAGAGCGCCATGCTGACGCAAAGCAACACTGTAAGTATCAAGCTTAAGTATTTCCTGCTGTTTAACATAAACGCCCTCCTTTCACAATGTATTTATTACCGTCTGTCATTTGATCATTTTTTTGTTTCTTACTTACTCTCTTATCTTTCGACTTTCTTTTTGTTCTTTTCTATGTACATTTTTTCATCGGCTTCTCTGAACAGTTCACGAAGAGAATGCTCGTCCTTTAATTTGGAATGAACATAGCCGATGGAGTATTCTATTCTTGTTACTTCTCCGTCACGCATAATTTCAGGACTGTTACTTAATGCCTTCGCAAGATTATCCTGGAATACTTTTTCGCTCTGGCTTGGGGAAATAACAAGGAACTCGTCGCCGCCGTAACGGTAGCAGTTTCTGTCACCGAAAGCATCTGCCAGAAGACGTCCTGTTTCTTTAAGTATACGGTCGCCCTCCTCATGGCCGCAGGTATCGTTTATTGTTTTGAAATCGTCTATATCCATAAACATAACCGTAACATCACAGTCATAGTAGGAATCGTAGCTGTATCTGAGTGCCATTCTGTTACGTACACCTGTTAAGGCGTCTGTAAGGGACATATATTTCAGACGATCGTTTTCTTCATTCAGTTTTTCGTTAAGGTTATTGTAGGCACGGGCCAGATAACGGAATTCGTTGGCGCCGCTTTCCTGTATGGGCCTGTCCTCTTTGATCCTCTTTGACGCCTTTAAAATCGGGCGGATGCCGAGATGCATGGTGATCCAGACAACACCCACAACTATAAGAATCTGTATAAGGATTATGATCCTGAGAACAATCATCTGATGCTTTACATCACTGAAAGCGTCATTTTCGGTTTTTCGGGTAAGGGATTCAAGAACGTAAAGGCTTTCCTGCATCTGGGAACGGATGCTGCTTTTGGTCTCGAAGTATTCGTCATCCAGAAGTATACTGATTGCAAGGTCCTTCTTTTCCTTTGGAGAAAGAGCTGCATCTTCCTCACTCAGTTCCACTTCCGTAAGCACATCCGGAATGTCGGTTATTTCCTCTGCATCACATACAAGACGCATGGCATAATACTCGGTGTCCATGAGACTCACAGAGTCGTCAAGTGCCATTTTAAGCTTTAAAAGAGCCGCAGAAACACTGGGTTCATCGGCCATTTTCTGAACTGCCTCTTCTCGCCTGTTATTTTCAAAAGCTTCTTTGAAATACTCATCAAGGAATCTTTTATCACCGGTGGCAGCAAAGCGCTGAACGCGCTCGGTAAGATAGTCCGACGCATCCATTAACTCATGACCTGCTTTGTCCAGAACAATCTGATTGTCCGTAGCTTCTGTCAATTTTTTAAAGGACAAAGACATTTTAAGAGTCTGGTAAAACATCAGACCGGATATGATAAGTGTTATTACTATGATTACCAGGTAAATCGTACGGAGAGACACTCCGCCGATTTTTCTGTTCCGATTCATTAACTTTTCCCCCTACCAAACTTGAGAGCCACGCCATTCAAAGTCCACTTCGTGGAGGCGTGGCCTACGTGCTGCAAAGTTTTCATAGAAAACTTTACACCACC
>CACYBJ010000307.1 GCA_902772565.1 uncultured Lachnospiraceae bacterium
TCACGTCCGCTCATGAGTTTTCCGTCGGTTTCGATCACTACTCTGTTTCTGAGGCCGTTAGCAAGAAGAGTCTGATGTGTCTCCGCAAGTCCCAGTTCCCAAGGAATACCCGCATTGTGAATGGAGGATAAAGGAGCTGCACCGGTACCGCCGTCATAGCCGGAAATAAGCACTACCGAAGCACCTGCCTTGGCAACACCTGCTGCAACGGTACCCACGCCTGCTTCCGAAACAAGCTTTACGGAAATTCTGGCATTCTTATTGGCGCACTTAAGGTCGTAAATAAGCTGGGCCAGATCCTCGATGGAATAAATATCATGATGAGGCGGAGGTGAAATAAGGCTCACGCCGGGAGTGGAATGTCTGGTTTTTGCAATCCACGGATATACCTTCTTACCCGGCAGATGTCCGCCCTCGCCGGGCTTTGCACCCTGGGCCATCTTGATCTGAATCTCCCTTGCACTTACAAGGTAACGGCTGGTTACGCCGAATCTGCCGCTGGCCACCTGTTTGATGGCTGAGCTTCTGTCATTGTCGGTTCCGGCAGATTCGATTCTCTCGTCGCTTTCACCGCCCTCACCGCTGTTGCTCTTTCCTTTAAGGTGATTCATGGCAATGGCCAGAGTCTGATGAGCCTCTTCGGAAATAGAGCCGTAGGACATGGCTCCCGTCTTAAATCTCTTTACAATCTCGTCTTCGCTTTCAACCTCGTCAAGGGAGATTCCCTCTGCCGGGAAGTTGAAATCAAGAAGACTTCTTAAGTAACCTGTCTCCTCGGAATTGACCATCTCCGTATACTGCTTAAACTTCTCATAGTTGCCTTCTCTTGTGGCATACTGAAGCATGTGGATGGTCTGAGGATTATATCTGTGATGCTCGCCCTGGGAACGTTCTTTGTGTCTTCCCACAGGAGTGAGCTGAAGGTTTACATCAAGTCCCAAAGGATCGAAGGCTTTGCTGTGCTGGGCATCTACGGCTGTACCGATATCCTCCAGCGTGATTCCGCCTACGCGGCTTACGGTTCCCGTAAAGTATTCGTTGATCACATCTTCCGAAATACCTACCGCCTCGAAAATCTTGCTGCCCTGATAGGACTGAATCGTGGAAATTCCCATTTTGGAAGCTATCTTTACGATTCCGAAAAGCACGGCGCTGTCATAGTCTTCCACAGCTGCATAGTAATCTTTGTCAAGTAGTCCTTCCTTAACCAGCTGGGCAATGGTTGCATGTGCCAGATAAGGATTTACGGCAGATGCACCGTAACCAAGAAGTGTGGCAAAATGATGAACTTCTCTCGGCTCGCCGGACTCTACGATAAGCGACATTGCAGTGCATTTCTTGGTATCAACAAGATGCTTATGAACCGCTGCCACCGCAAGAAGTGACGGAAGAGCCACATGGTTTTCGTCCACTCCTCTGTCGGAAAGGATAAGAATGTTTGCGCCTGCTTTATAGGCTTTATCCACTTCCACAAAGAGATGCTTGATCACTCTCTTAATAGGTGTTCCCTTGTAGTAAAGGGTGGAGACCTTTGATACCTTAAAGCCCTCTCTCTTCATGCTTTCGATCTTTAACAGATCGAGATCCGTAAGGATTGGGTTATTGATCTTAAGCACGTGACAGTTCTCGGGCTTCTCTTCAAGAAGATTTCCGTTGGTTCCGAGATATACTGTTCTGGAAGTCACGATCTCTTCTCTCTGGGCATCAATAGGCGGATTCGTAACCTGCGCAAATTGCTGTTTAAAATAGTAGAACAGCGGCTGATTCATTGCGGAAAGCGCCGCAATCGGAGTATCCACACCCATGGAGCCGATGGCCTCGGTTCCGTTAAGAGCCATGGAAAGGATACCGTCATGGTAGTTTTCCCATGAATAGCCGAAAGCCTTCTGAAGGCGGGCACGCTCGGTATCGTCATACTCAGCCACTTTTTTGTTCGGGATCTTAAGATCCGAAAGGTTTACAAGCTTGGAATCAAGCCATTCGCCGTAGGGCTTTCCGTGCGCATACTGCTCTTTTATTTCTTCATCGGAGAAGATTCTCTTCTGCCTGGTATCCACCAGAAGAAGCTTTCCGGGATGAAGTCTTTCTTTCTTAAGAATATGACTTTCAGGCAGGTCAAGAACGCCTACTTCGGAAGACAGAATGAGTCTGCCGTCATCCATAATGTAATATCTGGAAGGACGAAGTCCGTTACGGTCAAGGATTGCGCCCATTACATCTCCGTCGGAGAAAAGAATGGATGCGGGACCGTCCCATGGCTCCATCATTGTTGCATAATACTGATAGAAATCCCTTTCTTCCTGGGAAAGAGTTTCATTGTGTGCCCAGGGCTCCGGAATCATAATGGTTGCCGCAAGAGCAAGAGGCATTCCGCCCATTACCAGAAACTCAAGTACGTTATCAAGCATGGCGGAATCGGAACCGCTCTGGGATACCACCGGAAGCACCTTGGTCATATCCTCGTCGGAGAATATATCACTGTGCATGGTTTCTTCACGGGCAAGCATCTTGTCGGCATTGCCTCTGATGGTATTGATCTCGCCGTTATGAACTATAAAACGGTTAGGATGAGCCCGGTTCCAGCTTGGCATGGTATTGGTAGAGAAACGTGAATGTACCATGGCAATGGCAGATTCATAGTCGTTATCCAAAAGATCCTTAAAGAACAGACGAAGCTGGCCCACAAGGAACATGCCCTTGTAAACTATGGTTCTGCAGGATAAGGAAGGAACATATGTGTTTACTGAGCTCTGCTCAAACTCTCTTCGGATAATATAGAGAGTTCTGTCGAAGGCCAGATCGTCTTCTGCGCTTTCGGGGCGTTTAATAAAGGCCTGATAAATCTGAGGCATGCACTCCCTGGCCTTGCTTCCAAGAACATCCGGAGCGGAATCCACCTTTCTCCAGGCGATAAAGGAAAGACCGGCCTTTCTTACTATGATTTCAAACATGGATTTAGCCTGTCTCATTTCAAGATCGGACTGAGGGAAGAAGAACATACCGACACCGTAGCCTCTTTCCTCCGGAAGAGTAACTCCCTCCTCAAGCAGTTTCTTTGCAAAGAATTTGTGAGGGATCTGAGTAAGGATACCGACACCGTCACCGGTTTTGCCTTCTGCATCCTTACCTGCTCTGTGTTCCAGTTTTTCAACGATGGAAAGAGCATCGTCCACCAGCTTGTGGCTCTTTCTGCCTTCGATATCGATGATGGCACCGATACCGCAGTTATCATGCTCAAAGGATGGGTTGTAGAGACCTTTTTGCTCGATTTTTTCAAACAGATTCGACATTTCATACCTCCGTTTATAAAAAAAAGGCGCCTCAGGTTATTAAACCTGAAGCGCCATTGCTTCATACTCAGTAAAAATACAATAGAAAATCGATGTCCCCTTTGACATCAATAGCATTATATATGGCTTAGGTATAAAAGTCAACAACTTTTGTATACATGTATTCAATTTATACAGGATACTCTCCGGAAAAGCAGGCCGTACACAAAGGAAGGTCCCCTACCATGGTCGTAAAATCCTTTATTTTCAGGTAGGCCAGGGAATCTGCCCCTATTCTCTCCTTCACTTCTTTTTCTATATCTTTGTAGCGGCTTTCCCATACGGAGGCATCTGCCGAAGGAGTTAACTCCTCCACTTTATCGCCGTGCTTTGCGGCAATCAGCTGGCCTGCCGAAGGCACATCGGTTCCGTAGTAGCAGGGGAAAAGGAAGGGCGGCGAAGAGATGCGCACATGTACTTCGGCAGCCCCTGCAGCCCGAAGCATGGCAATTATCTTACGCATGGTGGTTCCTCTTACTATGGAATCGTCAATGATCACCACTCTTTTTCCTTTAACGGCAGATGCATGCACGTTAAGTTTCATGTTGACTGCCTGCTGTCGCTCTTCGTCGGTGGGCTTTATAAAGCTTCGTCCGATATAGCTGTTTTTATGGAATACAAAAGTAAGGGGAAGATTTGCGGCTGCGGCATAACCCTCGGCTGCAATAAGCCCGGAATCCGGAACGCCGCAGACTATATCCGCCTCAACTTTATCGGCACCCGCCAGGGCCTGTCCCGCCTTAAAGCGTGCCTCCCTTACAGGTATGCCGTCGATGACCGAATCGGATCTGCCGAAATAGATATATTCGAATATGCAATGTGCCACTCTGCCTTCGCAAAGTTCCGTATCGGTGCTCAGGCCTTCTGCGGTGACGGTGATTATTTCGCCGGGGCGGACATCTCTTATCAACTCTCCGCCCACGTCATGTATGGCCGCGCTTTCCGATGCGAGAATGTAGGCACCTTCTCTTTTTCCGATAACAAGAGGCTTAAGTCCCGAGGGATCCCTGAAGGCCACCAGTTTTCTGGGGCTCATTACGATTATGGCATAACCACCACGAAGTTTTTTTGCCGCTCCCTTTACCGCCTCTTCTATGGA
>CACYBJ010000308.1 GCA_902772565.1 uncultured Lachnospiraceae bacterium
AGGATAAGGACTCCACCCCCGAGCACCCCGTGTTCAACCGCACCGTGCCGCTCAAGGATTCCTGGTCCAAGGAAATGAAGAAGTAAATTATGAAAAAAACCGAGTGATTGTCAAATCTGCAATCACTCGGTTTTTCATTGCTAAAACAAAATATTTATGGTATACTTTTCACGACATTCCAGCAACAGAAGGTTGACATATGGAAAGCACTTTTTCTCAGGGTCTCTTGGATTCTTTTCCTGCGGGGTATTCTTTCGAGAGTTCGGAATACCAACCCGGATCAGAGCTTTTGATCTTGCTACGCAAATACTGTACAAAAGAGACTTTTTTGTTCACGGGTAAACAGGAAGGGGAAGTATACCAGTACTACCAAAGGACAATGGCGATGCTCGATGAAGAGCTAAAACATGAAAATGTAAGTCTAAGTAGGACATATACCATTATGTCCAACCTCATGTTGGTTGCGGCAAATCGTTTTAGCCTGAACAAAAATAAAAACCATGAATCCTCCATGTTTGTGACCACAGATCAGGATAGCAAATATCTGATGCAACTGATTGGCAAACGCTGGAAGATAGAAGATCGTGCGAGAAAAGCTCAACGACACAAGAACCCAGCCTATACCAAGAATCGCAAGATGATAAAAAGAATACTGATCACTGGAGCCTCATTACTCAGTATAGGGGGAATCGGTTCAGCTGTTAATTCTTTCCATTTCTTTTCAGCGGTGAAGAACCTCTCGGTAAAAGAAAAAGGATTTACACACAGGGTTGGTGACTGGTGGAAGTATTCGCTGTTGCGGAGGGCTGTTCCAGTAAGTAACGAAGAAATACAGGCCAACCGATTCAGAAGCATTGCAATCGGCTTGTTTTGCACATTAGGCTTGATATTATTAGTCGCCTTTTTATTATGGTTGAATGACAGATGGATTCAAAAACGTGACGCGGAGGCAGAAAAGGATTGGCTACAGTATCAATACTTAGAGCGTGTTGGGGTTTTAATGGATAATTGCTTGAGGGAGGATTACAATGGCTGGAACTGAAACGCTTGCCTTTACTATTTCAAAATCTGCATGGAAACTGATAAAAGCAGGAAAGGCAACGCTGGAGAAAGGTGGGGTAAAAGACCTCGCCGGGAAGTTTATTGAACTCGCCAAGCCAGCAGTTACAGACACGATTAACAAGACTACTGTGACAGCTATTAACCCTGCTTTTGGTGCGGTCAATATGGCGTCGTCATTGGCTAATAATGTACAAAGTGAGATTATTAGGCAGGGTGTAAACCTTGCCAATATGAAGTTGGATACAGTTATCAGTCAACTCGGAGCAATGTCTCATGCTTTGCAGGGATTGCGGCAGATTCAAGTGTTATCATGGGTCAATACTGCCTTTGGATTAGCTAACTGCGGCATTTCGATTGCAGGTTTCCAAATGACCCTGAAAAAGTTGGATGGGGTAAACGGACAAATCAGGGAATTTTATGATCGTTACAGAATAGACAGACAAAGCGATAAAGTAGAGGCTTTCCATAGGATATACCTCGATCTGAAAGGCGACCTTTCCTTCTTGCAGGAACTGCGCACAGGTAAACTTGACAAAAAGGATTTGGTTCAAAGGGAACCCTTCATTGAACAGGATTTGAATGAAGCAGACTCATTTCTGAAATCTGTGATTAAGGATTTCCAGGAAAGAAGAATAGATGGACGTGTAGGGTGTCAGATTATATTTACTTTGAGTGCTTTATATACGCAGGTCATGAACGAGTTTTGCTGTTGGTATTACTACGCGCACGAAACGCAACAGACATTGTTTGGCGATTGGTATTCTCTTTTAGAGGATATAGACAGCAATGATTTCAGGCTTGCACTGAAAAACCATCTGACAATGGATTTGGAATATGTTGATGTTTTGCCAAGCAAAAAAGTCGATGCTTATAAACTGGCATTTGAAAGCATTCAAGAAGAAAAGGCACTTTTGATGAACGGGACAGAAATAGTAAAGCAATTGAACGCCTCAGAATACAGAGACATTGAAAACAGAATCGGACAGGAGACGATCAATGCTATTATTGAGCAACTGCCGGGTAT
>CACYBJ010000309.1 GCA_902772565.1 uncultured Lachnospiraceae bacterium
CGGTTTTACTTTTTCCTGCTGTCATCTTCGAAATAATATTTTTCACCCAAAGACATAATAAATAAATGAGGGGCGGCAGTCAACAAAAAAAGGATGGCAGGTTTCCCTGCCATCCAAGATTGTAAGTCTTTAGTTTTCAGCTTTCGTCTATACACGCGGAAGACTTGCATCGTAAATCTTTGCAACGTCTTCATCACTGATAAGTGCCGAACCGCCCATTACATAAAGCTTACGTAGTTTCTGTTCGTTTCCTTTCACATAATTAACAGCTGCATCAAGAACTTCAGGATGCTTAACCGATGTCTGTGTAAGAATGAGTGGTGATCCTGTTGCATATGCAAGAGTTCCTGCGGAAAGTCCGTCAGGGAAGTTTGCGGCATATGCCAGAACTACCGATTTAGGCTTATCGAAGAACTTGGTAGCGATTGCTACTGAAGTTTCGAATCTGTCTGCGCCTGCCACACGTTCCACATCACCGTAGGAATCAAGGGCGTCAGCTACATCATCTGTTACCGCACCTGTTCCGCCTACAATGTAGAAATCATGCTCACCGGTAAGATCGTCAAGGAATTCCTTCTGGCTGTCAAGAAGTCTGTTTGTCGGAACCATAAGAATTGCTTTTCCTGTGGCTGATGCAGAAAGTGAATCCGCGAATTCAAGACCTGTACATACGATAATATCTTCGCCTTCGGCAACTTCTGCGGCCTTAAGGATTTCGATATTTGTTTCGTACCTGCCATCTCCTGCAAGTCTTTCTACGGAAATGCCGGCATTCCTGAGCTGCTCCGCAACTGCCGCCGGTACCGCACCTTCGCCGCCGAGTATGTATGCAACTCCGCCTTCTGCAAGATTGGCTGTTACATATTCTACAGTCTGGGCAATAACCTTATTGCTGTTGGCTGTAAGGATAATAGGTGCATTCTTCTTAGCTGCAAGATAGCTGCCCGGAAGCGCATCTGCATAGGTCGAACCGCTTGCAATAACGATGTTGTCAAACTTCTCAACTCCAAGAACCTTCTTAAGTCTTTCTGCTGATTCAATAGATGTATCGTATCTGCTGTTGCCTGCGATTCTTACTACAGGACTCTCAGGAGGAGCCATCCATGCAAGTACGTATGTTGAATACTTGTCTGTCTTGAATGAAACCGCATTGTCTTCTACTTCTGCTTCAAGAACTTCGGTTACTGTACCTCCTTCTGTTTCATGAAGTCTGAAGAGTACATAATCGCCTTCTTTAAGCTCATCGGCAAATTCAAGGGAAACGTCCATCTCATCACTGAGTTCGGTAAGACCGGTAACCCATGTTTCACCATCGGTGCCGATTTTTTCAATGACATTATCAAGAGAAAGATCAAGGCCGGCTATTACTTCGTATTCGAAATCCTCTCCTGCTGCTTCATCCATCTGTGCAATGTCATCAGGTGTTAAGTCGGTATCCTTTACAATAAATTTAACAAGTCCGTCAACTGTGTTATCGGCAAGTTTGATTTCCGCACCGGATACAGCTTCGGTATCCTCTGTATTGATTTCATTTTCGCCTTCCGTGAAAGCACATGAAATATGAAGAGGTCCGTCCGGCATAGTAAGTATATAAACACCCGGTGTCTCTGTTGCCGTAAGCAGTTCGCTGTCAGGATTTCCGTTTACGCAAAGCGAATCCTCTGTATACTTGTAGCCCTGGTTAGGAACAAGTTTGATTTCAACTACCGTATCTTCTTCAAACCAGTACTCACCGCCGTTCTCATCGGAGAATCCTATACCGCTGCCTGCTTTGATTTCAAGCTTACCGTTGGCTACATATTTGTCTCCCGAATTAGGATTGAAGGAGTATGCCATTGAATGCAGCGGAAGTGTTGTAGAATGAAGCAGGAAACTGTCATTTGCAACCCAGAAAACATATCTTCCGTCCGAATCCACATGAGACATATCATTGTCTTCGGAAGGCTCACATTCAGTTACCTGTAAGTAGTCCTCAATTCTTGCATCGGGCTTACCGGAAATATCGATAATTTCACCTTCATCGGTATACCATTCGGAATAGAACTTTGTACCGCCAAATGATAAGCTTGACTGGCCTTCTTCTTCGAAATTACCTCCTATTAATCCTCCGCCTTCTCTAATAACAACATCGCTTACATTAACGAAATAGTTTATTACGTTATCTGTCGGCATGGTCACCATCATAACAGACGCACCATGAACTGAACTAACCTGTCCGATATTCATGAAAGGCACGTATGAGTAGATATCCATAAATCCGTCAGCAAAACTGAACTGCCTGTCAAGATTTCTGTCTCCCTCATAGTACTTTCCGATAAATGCATTTTCCAGAAAATGTTCTTCGGTGCCTACATGCACTCTAGCGATAGAGTCAATTCTGCAGGAAAGTGCATATACCATACCGTCTATCTGGAGTTCGGTGTAACGGTCACCGCCGGTAATCCAGAATTCCACGCCCTGGTTATTGCCTGCAGAGTACAGTGAGAAACCATCATCATTGCTCAGAATTCTGAGATACTCGGCCGATTTGGCATCTGTCTGCTCACCGCCTTCATGAGCTTCCGTATCCCATCCAAGATTGATTTCAACTCTTCCGTAACCTGTTGTTGTGATCGGTTCAAGCTCAAAACGCTTACCGTCTTCTGTTACAGGGAAGAAAATCATGATTCCGAATTCGCCTCGCTCGTAGATTTCATACTCGGCGCCCTCAGGAACCGTAATTTCAGATTGTCCGTCTCCTCTGTCAGCTGTATAAACAAGTTTATCACCGATTGTTACGGTAAATACTTCTTCTTTTTCATGAGCATCAACACCTATGCGGATGGAATCGTATACAGGCATGTCTGCATCAGCATCTTCATCCCATCTCATCTCAGGTTCACCGTCAAAATCTCTTCGAAGAGTATTGTCTCTGGTGAAAGCATAATATGCGTAAGTGATTTCACCATTAACAACCGTTGCATTAAATCCGAGTTCAAGCGCTTCATCGCTTCCGATAAGAACAAGGTGTTCTCTGAAGGATTCAGCATCTTCCGGCATCTCTGTTACAAACTTGTTGTTTCCGATGGTAATTCCCGTAATGGAATAACCGTTTATAGGCTCGAAGGAAACAA
>CACYBJ010000310.1 GCA_902772565.1 uncultured Lachnospiraceae bacterium
AAATCGCTAAGAGAATGAGCAACTTCGTTCCAAAGAAGAAGGAACTTTCAGGATATCTCAAGAGATATGCAGCCATGGTTTCAAGCGCCGCCAGCGGTGCGATCGTAAACAAAAGAGACTAATTAAAGTACAGGAATTGTTACTCCCGTTTCGCGGCGATATTCGCGGAACGGGAGTTTTTTTGACATTGGACGGGAATTACGTCAGAAATATGTATCATGTATATTGATTTTTTTTGTGCAATATGTCGTCTTACTTTCGAGCATAAAATATGATATTATTATATCGTGCCGTGTCATGCGCGGAAATCGGTCTGTGCATTTGAGAATTAAGGGCCCGGCAGAAAGGATTTCTTATGTTTGAAAAAGGCGATTACATTGTGTACGGGAACAATGGGGTTTGTGTCGTCGATGAGGTTACTAAAATGCAGGTGAAGGGCGTGAGCGGTGACAAAAAGTACTACAAACTGTCCCCTATAGCCAATTCCATGAGCAAAATATTCACTCCGGTAGATAACGATAAAGTCACCATGAGGAAGGTGATGACCAAAACCGAAGCCGAGGAATTAATTGCATCCGTTCCTGCTGCGAAGCCTCTTGAAATAGAAAATGATAAACAAAGGGAAGAAATCTACAAGCAGATCTTAAAAGACTGCAACCCTTATGATTATTTCAGGGCAATTAAGACTCTCTATTCCAGGAAGATGGAAAGATTTGCCCAGGGAAAGAAGAATACAAGCGTTGATGAAAGGTACTTCAAGCAAATCGAAACCAACCTGTATGGTGAGATTGCCATTGCGCTTGAATGCAATCCTGATGAAGTGACATCCATGATTCAGGAAAGGATAGGAGATAACTAGCTATCCGAGAAGAGAAAGTAGTATATGGGAAAAACAGGAAAAGGAAAAAAGAAAAAGTCAGTAGCGTCGCTGTATTTAAGTCTTGTGCGACACATAAAAAGAAATCATAAAGCATACATCGTTTATGTAATCATTCAGACAGCCGTGGTTTTTACCTTAATCCGTTCCATACTGGAGGCGCGCTGGGAGAATGTTGCAACCTGTGTGTTTGCTCAGATTCTTTTGCTCCTTCCGCCGCTTCTTGAAAAGGGAGTTAAGATCAATCTCCCTACAACCATGGAAGTAGTTGCCTATGTTTTTGTTTTCGCTGCGGAAATACTGGGTGAAGTCGGAAATTACTATGAGAAGGTCCCTTACTGGGATACGGCACTTCATACTTTGAGCGGTTTCATGTTTGCCGCATTCGGTTTCTGTCTTGTAGACATTTTTAACCGGAATGACAGGTTTTCGTTTAAGCTGGCTCCCGGTTATCTGGCTTTCATGGCATTTTGTTTTTCCATGACCATCGGTGTATGCTGGGAATTGTTTGAACATACCGCCGATAGTTATTTGGGTTT
This sequence comes from uncultured Lachnospiraceae bacterium, assembly GCA_902772565.1. GTDB lineage: Bacteria > Bacillota > Clostridia > Lachnospirales > Lachnospiraceae > UBA3775. Next base: position 1,417 of record CACYBJ010000310.1, read on the forward strand.
TGATATGCAAAAGGATACTGTGGTTACTTCCTTTCAGTCCGTGTATCTGGACGAGAATAAAAGCAACTACCCGGTGCCTGTAAAGAATATCAAACATACTGAAATAGTGTGCGAAGACGGTGACACGGTTGAAATTGAAGGCGGCTATCTTGATATCGGTATTCATGATACCATTGACGATCTGTTCGTTAATCTTATCGGTGCTGTGACCTTCTCCCTGTCCGGATACTTCTTTATGAAATTCGGAGGTAATTCCAGATTCGTGGAGAGCCTGGTTCCTGTCCCTGTCGATGAGGCAGATGCCCCGGACGCATCCGCCGGAAAAGAGAATTCCGAAGACAGCGCATCTGCCGAAGAATGATCATCCTATTCTATATAATTACATGTTTTTCACATCCCCTGTCACTACGGCAGGGGAATAATAATTTAGCCCCCGGAAATTAATTAAATTTATTGTTGACACTAACAGGGGGGCTGTGGTAATCTTTAAAGGCTATTGGATAGGTCTTTTTTTTATGCCTAAAAATATATGGAGGTGAATGTTGTGCGAACAAAAATAACATTGGCATGTACAGAATGCAAACAACGCAATTATGACACGACAAAAGAGAAAAAGAATCATCCAGACAGGATGGAGACAAAGAAGTACTGCAGATTCTGCAAGAAGCACACGTTACATAAGGAAACTAAATAGGCCACAGAGAGGATAAGACATGAGCGCAAGTAACAATACGCCGGCTAAAAAAACAAGCTGGTGGCAGGGAGTTAAGGCTGAATTCAAAAAGATTATTTGGCCGGATAAACCAACTCTTGTTAAGGAAACGGTCGCTGTTATTGTCGTTACATTTGTAATGGCAGTTATCATTATGCTTATTGACTGGCTTGTAAAGTACGGCCTTGACTTTATTTTATAATAAGAAGGGTGCGAAATGGCAGAAGCAAGATGGTACGTTATTCATACCTACTCAGGGTATGAAAACAAAGTAAAAGTTAACATTGAGATGACAATCGAGAACAGAAATCTTCAGGATCAGATCCTTGAAGTAAGCGTTCCGACTGAAGATGTTATTGAGACCAAAGCCAACGGACAGAAGAAGAAAGTTACAAGAAAGCTTTATGCAGGTTACGTATTCGTAAAGATGATTATGAATGACGATACCTGGTATGCTGTCCGAAACATCAGAGGCGTGACCGGATTTGTCGGTCCCGACGGAAAAGCCGTTCCTTTATCAGAGGAAGAGGAAAAGAAGATGGGCGTAGGTCAGCAGCAGTCCGAACCGATCTATGTCACCGATGTTAATGAAGGTGACAGAGTCACCGTTACAGGTGGCGCTTGGATCGATACTCAGGGTGTTGTTAAAGCGGTCAATGCTAATAAGCAGACCGTTACTATCATTGTCGACATGTTCGGCCGTGAAACCCCGGTTGAGATTGGCCTTAATGAGATCAGAGTAGAAAAATAGACAAAGCAAAAAAACCATTGTCCGTCAAGGCAGCGGGCAAAGTGGGAGGATTCTTCCGATAACACCACATTTTTTTTGGAGGTAAACTAAAATGGCAAAAAAAGTAACAGGTTACATCAAATTACAGATTCCTGCAGGCAAGGCAACACCGGCTCCTCCGGTTGGTCCTGCTCTCGGACAGCATGGTGTAAACATTGTACAGTTCACTAAGGAGTTCAATGCAAGAACAGCAAGCCAGGACGGACTTATCATTCCTGTAGTTATTACTGTTTACGCAGACAGAAGTTTCAGCTTCATAACAAAGACTCCTCCGGCAGCTGTTCTTCTTAAGAAGGCTTGCAAGATTGAAAAAGCATCAGGCGAACCTAACAAGAACAAAGTTGCAAAGATTAGCAGAGCAGAAGTTCAGAAGATTGCTGAACTCAAGATGCCTGACCTTAACGCTGCAAACATCGAATCAGCTACAAGCATGATCGCCGGTACAGCACGCAGCATGGGTATCGTAGTAGAAGACTAATCACATCTAATATACAAGTGGAAGGAATCGGCGCAGGCCATTCCGTTAAACCACCAGGAGGTAATTATGAAAAGAGGAAAAAAATATAACGAGGCTGCTAAACTTGTAACAAAGGGTGCAACCTATGATGTGGCTGAAGCTTGTGCACTTATCAAGAAGACAGCAACAGCTAAATTCGATGAAACAGTTGAAGCTCATTTCCGTCTCGGTGTAGACGGCCGTCATGCTGACCAGCAGGTTCGTGGTGCGGTTGTTCTTCCTCACGGAACAGGTAAGACTGTAAGAGTACTTGTATTTGCTAAGGGACCTAAGGCTGATGAAGCTACAGCTGCAGGTGCTGAATATATCGCAGACGATGAACTTATCACAAAGATTACAAAAGAGAACTGGTTTGAGTTCGACGTTGTAGTTGCTACACCTGACATGATGGGCCAGGTTGGTAAGCTCGGTCGTGTACTCGGACCTAAGGGCTTAATGCCAAACCCAAAGGCCGGTACAGTTACTATGGATGTTGCCAAGGCAATCACAGATATCAAAGCAGGTAAGATTGAATACCGTCTTGATAAGGCAAATATCATCCATTGCCCAATCGGTAAGGCATCTTTCTCAGAAGAAATGCTTGCTGACAACTTCAACGCACTTGCAGGCGCTATCATCAAGGCTAAGCCGGCATCTGCCAAGGGTCAGTACTTAAAGAGCGTTACAGTTGCTTCTACAATGGGCCCCGGAATTAAGATCAACGCTTCCAAGCTTGCTTAATTTCCGATTTACAATTTGATATTGACATGCGGTTGTCCGCGTGTTATATATTTACATGGCTGCCGAAGACAGCAGGTGCACTATTGTGCGTAAGTACCATCGCCTGCCCAGGAAAGTCAGATGATACGAATTATCTGCTACCCCTGTCTTTTGGCGGGGGTAGTTTTTTATCAGCAGTCATTTTAAAAATCTATAAAGGAGGATTCAAAATGGCAAAGGTTGAATTAAAAGCACCTATCGTTGAGGAAATCAAAAAATATACTGAAGAAGCTAAGTCAGTTGTTCTCATTTCTTACAGCGGTATTACAGTTGCCGAGGATACAGCCTTCCGTAAAGCTTTTAGAGAGAAGAATGTTGTTTACAAGATCTACAAGAACACATTAATCAAGAGAGCTTTCGAAGGAACAGTATACGAAGGCTTAAACGATGCTCTTGAAGGAACAACAGCCGTAGCATTCTCAATGGATGATGCTACAGATGCAGCAAAGGTTATTGCTGATACAAAGAAGACTGTTAGCGTTCTTCAGTTCAAGGCCGGTGTTATTGACGGAACTGTTTATGATGCAGCAGGTCTCGAAGTAATCGCAAGCATACCTTCAAGAACAGAACTTATTTCCAAGCTTCTTGGATCTATTCAGTCACCTGTTACCAATCTTGCTCGCGTTCTTAATCAGATCGCTGAGAAGCAGGAACAGACAGCTTAATTTTGAAAGTTAAACTATTAACAAGGCCAAGGGCCAAATCTAAAAATGGAGGAAAAATTAATGACAACTCAGGAATTTATCGATGCTATCAAGAGCATGACAGTAGTAGAATTAAATGAATTAGTTAAGGCTTGCGAAGAGGAATTCGGCGTAAGCGCAGCAGCAGGCGTTGTAGTTGCAGCAGCAGGTGCAGGCGCAGGTGCAGCAGCAGAAGAGAAGACAGAGTTCGATGTTGAACTTACAGAAGTAGGCGCAGAGAAGATCAAGGTTATCAAGGTTGTTCGTGAGCTTACAGGTCTTGGACTTAAGGAAGCTAAGGAACTCGTTGAGGGTGCTCCAAAGGTTGTTAAGGAGCAGGCTTCTAAGGAAGAGGCAGAGGACATCAAGAAGAAACTTGAAGAAGTTGGCGCTAAGATCACTCTTAAGTAATTCTTGCAGTTCTTTTGCAATACTGAATTTCAATCCCGCAGCGTTTGCTGCGGGATTATTTTGACAAGAGAACTCTTTCGGT
>CACYBJ010000311.1 GCA_902772565.1 uncultured Lachnospiraceae bacterium
AAAAAGTGGAAACTCTTTGTAACAAGACCAGAATTAATGCACTTACAAAAGGCAGTAAAAATGGTTATTTGAATCTCGCTGAATTTAGTGACGGTGTTTATGCCTATGTTGGTGAGATGGTAGATGACGACAATATAAATAAAATTCGCGAAAAAGGCGATAAGATATGCTCGAAAGACTATGAGATAATAACTAATTTTGTGGGATTGGGCTCCACAGCAGATTGTCAAATTCATCGCATCGCGTTCAAACAGTCTACCGGAGGCGTTATCGGTGGATTAAACGGAAGAGTTATTGTTAAGAAAAAGAACACTACTAAGACAGAGTCGTTTGGTATTTATGGAGAAACTGGAAAAATATTCGATCGTAGCAGGAAAGAATAGGAGGATGGCATGAAAAGGAATAATAAAGGTTATTCATTTATGGAATTGATTCTGACTATGGCTATTTTCTCCATTGTCATGTTAGCAATCATTTTGATGATGAGAACTTCCTTAGTTTCTTATAAGGATGGTTTATTTGAAACACAGATGCAGGAGGAAGCACAAATAGTTTTGAATCAGGTTTCTGATTATTTGGTTGACGCGGTTTCTGTTTCGAAAAGTGGAGATGAATATACGATTGAGGATGTAAATGGGACTAAGATACTTGCCTATAATCCTGATGAACATAGTTTATCTTATGGAGGAACATTATTATCCAATAGTGTAGATGCGTTCTCTATATCAGGTGTTCTTAACGAGAGCACTAACTATGACAGTACTGCACGTATTTCGATTACTGTTTCACATCAAGGTAGAACATATACTTCCGATAAAGACGTTTATTTCCGTAACAAATCTGTAGAAACGCCAGATTTGTATAGTTTGGACGGAAAAGAAACCATTAAAATCGGAGATGGTGATGAAAATACAAAGGTAGTTACAGTATTCAGATATGGTAGATTAGATTTAACTAAGGACTATGAAGTTGTTAAATTAAAAAGTGCGAATTCTACGGCGGCGGCTAATTATGTTTATAAAGTGGGTTCTAGCAATACAGAGTATTCGTTAGGAGATTTAAGTCACAGTGATGTATCTGGTAAAAAAGCTGCTGATGGTGCGGGTATAATAATTGAACCTAATCAAACGAAACGTTTTGATGATAACGGTATTCCTGAGGGCTCAGAGATTGTAGGTATTACCAGAGGTGGAAAGGAATTAACGTTTAAGCTCTCAACGGATGATATTGCGTTTAATCCATCCGGAACAGATGTTTTTCAGAATCATTGGGATTACAACTTAAGTGGTACCGGATATGTTACTTATATTCCTGTAAAAGGAATTGATATTTATAAGGCGATAGCAAGTAATGAAGTAGATGTAAAGTATACGATTAATCTTAAGAAGACATCTGTGAACGGAGCTGATTTCACTACCGGAGAGAAAACGATTAGCCAAGCTTTTGCTGACAAGGGAAGTAACGGTGGAGAGGAAGTAGGTACTGACCAGTCTTTAGGAGGTGGCGGACCTCGTCGTTCTCTTAAGGCCAGAGTAAAGCTTCTTTCTGATCAATATTCGGAAGGCATGATGATTACAACCCCTTCGGATCAGGGTAAAAATGATGAAGCCGGAGAACTTTATAGTGGTGCTATTGATGGAGATCAGTTCCTAACATTCCATATCATGATAAAGAAGAAGGGTACAAGTACCGTTATTTATGAGCAGGATGTAAAATATAAATATACATATGTAGGTAAAGATCTGACTAAACTCAATTGATAAAGGTTGTTCAAGGGCTTGGCAAATGCCAAGCCCTTTTTTATTACCTATTTCAATTAATCCAACAAAGAAACCCATATTTACAACCATACAACAATGTTGTATAATCTAATCATGAATAAACTCCAACTTCTCAGAACAATTACAAATATGTCGCAGTCGGAATATGCTGAATATATGCATATTCCGGTTTATAATATTCGAAATTGGGAGCAGGGAAATCGACAACCTCTTGATTATGTTGTTGACATGATGGAACGCATCATGATTTCGGATGGTTATAATACGCAGCTTAATGAAATCAAAATACTCCAAAGTTACAAACATAAAATCAATTATTACATTGAAGAGGACCGTCAAGCAGGAAAGGCGATTGTTTTTTATTATGATAAAGTCAAATACCGTATTCCGGCGCCAAATATCAGCAATCAGGAATATGAAGAAATCCTTTTCAGGGATGGTTCATCATTCTATGTAGATGATAAAATTGATGATATTATATTTGAAAAGAGGTTTTGTGAATGAATATGATTGCAATGCTTTTTCATAAAAATATACCTACGGCGACGATGGAAATCTCCGAGGACAGTGGAGCAATTCTCAGAATAAAATGCCATTCCCCCGAGCATATGCCATTCCTTAGAGAAATGTCATTAAAGGAAATAAACTTCTGGTGGAAACACAGAGCGGTACCGGATTCCAGAAAGGATATCCGGAAATATCTTAAGGAAGAAGGAGTAGATAACACACTGAAATTACTAAGTAAAAACTTAGCGCTCAGCCTGTCAGACTGTTATTGGGTATGCCCCGGGTCCTTGAATTTGAATTGGGAAAAAGTGAATTTATACTATAATTCGGAAAATATTACCTTTTCTGATAGTGATGGGAATATGTTTTCCAACAACCCGAACGGATCATTGAATGGTAATATGGAAAAAGAAGCCTTTCATGAGGGCAGTAACTGGAACCTTAGAAAGTACAGCGAAACAAGTGGGGGAGAACAGTGTATTAATGAGAAGTTTTCCAATTGGATTCACGAAAGACAGGGATTCCTTCAGTATGTGAAATATGAGCTTGAGTTTCAAAGCGACAGATGTGTAAGCTGTGTTTGCCCCTTTTTTACCGGTGAGAAAGTAGAATTTATCACGGCATACTGCCTGGCCGAATCAAAGAAACAAAGACAAGATGTATCCAACTTCGAACAGTATATTGAGTTATGTACTTCATTGGGCTTACAGGAAACCGAAGTACGTAATTTCATGGATTACATGGTTTTATTTGATTTTATTATTACAAATACGGATCGACACTATCAGAATTTCGGAATCTTGCGAAATCCGGATAATTTGAAGGCTATTTCTCTTGCTCCGGTATTTGACTGTGGAAATTCGATGTTTTACAAGAATGATTATCGAATGACAGCGCCTGAAATCCTGAATTTGGAAATAGCATCTATGGCGAAGAGAGAAGAGAAGATGCCGGAATTCATTACGAACAGAAGCATACTGAATATCGAATTGCTGCCAAGCAAAGAGGAAACGAAGCGATTTTATATGGAAAATGGAATAGGCGAACCTAAGGCAGAGATAATATCCGAGAATTATCAAACTAAAATAGATATGTTAAGCCGCTTCCAAGCCGGACAGAAGATTTCCAGATATACGGTCAGGGATTGGTAGGTTAGTTGTGGTCTGTCCGGGAATTCTATGCTATAATATAGTAGAAATTGTAAAATACACGTGAGGGGTTTTCATCATGAAAGGTTTTCTTGTCAGCATGCTGCTGGTTTTAGGGAAA
>CACYBJ010000312.1 GCA_902772565.1 uncultured Lachnospiraceae bacterium
CGCTCCTCACCCATGATAGCATTTAACAGAGTGGATTTGCCGGCATTGGGCTTACCCACTATTGCAGTAACTATTCCTTCGGAAATGAGCCGGCCGTTGTCTGCGGAACGAAGAAGCCTGTCCACGTCCTCACGGGATTTTTTAACCCTTTCGGATAGTTCCTCGGAAAATCCCTCCAGACTGTAATGCTCCGGATCGTCCAAAGCGGCCTCGATAAAGGCGGTATCATGAATGATCTGTTCCCTGATTTTGCCGATTTCGCCGGACTCTGCACCTCCAAGCTGCTTAACGGAATTCTTAAGTGCCATGGTATTCTTGGCATTGATAATATCTATTACCGCCTCGGCCTTACTGAGGTCAATTCGTCCGTTAAGGAAAGCTCTCTTGGTGAACTCGCCGGGCTCGGCAATTCTTGCACCGGCATCAAGAACTATATCAAGTATCTTTCTTGTTACGATCACACCGCCGTGGCAATGGATTTCCACCACGTCTTCGGCAGTATAGGATCTCGGTCCCTTAAAGAGAAGGACCAGTACTTCATCTGCCACCTCAGATCCTTTTACTATGTGACCGTAGTGGACTGTGTGAGATTCTTCGGCAGATGCGTTAAACTCTCCCTTGGGAGTAACAAAAATCTTAGAGATAACGGAAAAGCTTTCCGGACCGCTGATACGGATAATAGAGATTCCGGCGTTGGTAAGACCGGTAGCTATGGCAGCAATTGTTTTGTTTGTCATTCCGTTTCTCCTTTCCGAAATTATTACTTAAGTAAACAATAACTTCCTTTGGCATTTTATTACTTACGTAAATAATAATCAATCTTAAAAAACGCGGGGCCGTAAGACCCCGCGAATACATGTCTGACCGAGACCTGCTCGTTTATTTATTGTCGCCGTTTTCCGCAGCAGCTCTTTCGGCAGCCTTCTGCTCAAGGTAAGCTGCGTAATCTGCCTTGTAATCGGTGCTGTAATCATCGCTCTTCTCATTGTGACGAGGATAATTAGGCTTTCTCTTACCGTAGTTGTTTCCGCCGCGGTTGTTGTTGTATCTGCCTCCACGGTTATTACCGTATCTGCCTCCGCGGTTGTTACCGAACTTAGGATCTCTCGGAGCGTCCTTCTTCATAGCAACAACTACTTTTCTGTAAGGCTCTTCACCTTCACTGTAGGTCTCAACGAACTTGTCGTTCTGAAGAGCGGAGTGAATGATTCTTCTCTCGTAAGGATTCATAGGCTCAAGAGTAACGCTTCTGCGTGTTCTTCTTACCTTCTGAGAAATGTTCTTTGCGAGATTCTCAAGAGTAGCCTTTCTTCTTTCTCTGTAGTTTTCGGTATCTACTCTTACCTTAAGGTAGGATGCACCTGAATGACGGTTGATAACAAGGCTTGTAAGATACTGAAGAGAATCAAGTGTCTGACCTCTCTTACCGATGAGTACGCCCATGTCAGGTCCGTCAATGTTTACATATACTGTTTCGTCTTCCTCGTTAACGGAAGCTGTAACATTGGCCTCAAGGTCCATCTTGGCAAGAACGTTAAATACAAAGTCGCTGGCAATCTTTTCGATTTCCTCTTTGCTCTTTGGTTCTTCCTTCTTAACAGCTTCGATAACACTTTCGGCAACGTCTTCTGAAACAGATTCCGCACTTGCCTTTACTTCTTCTTTAACAGTTTCTGTTGTTACTGCGGCAGATGCCTCAGGCACTTCAACTGCAATCTTTACAGTTTTGAAAAGACCTAAAAATCCGCCTTCGCTTACATCTTCATATTTGATTTCATCTTTGGAAATTCCAAGTTCGGCAGATGCTGCCTCAAGAACTTCTTCCAAAGACTTTCCGGTAAATTCTTTTTTCATTCTTCGTACCATTCGCAGGCGTGGTGTCCGCCAGGTGATGCGCCTGCAGCGTCATCTGCGGGTTTGAAAGTATTGCTTTCAAACATCTTCTCCTGTGTCCGCTGACTGAATGTGCCGGGAAAACAATTATTCTTCAGTATTGCTTTCCTCATCCCCTGCTTCGTCATCGGATTCCGAACTATAAATATTCGCGATAGCAGCAATGCTGGATGAACTTAAATTTCTCTTGCCTTCCGGAATCTTGCCGTCCTTTGATACGTTCTTCTGTGTATCAAGTCCGGAATTCTTCCCTGCACTCTTCTCAATGCCCTTTGTAGAAGTATTGGCATAAGAGGAGATGGTGCTCTTTGAATCGTTTACACCGTACTTTTCAAGTTCTCTTTTTTTCTTTTCGTTGGATTCGTCAACATATTCCTGGATATCAACGTC
>CACYBJ010000313.1 GCA_902772565.1 uncultured Lachnospiraceae bacterium
AATCGATCGACTTTCCAATATAACTTTTAGATTTTGAATTAAATCCTCGCCTTGAAAAATGTCCCGTGGAGAATACTGAATACTTCTTAAATACAAATCTCTCCTAATCATTTTCCCTCCAGCGGAGGGAAGTATATTTCCACTATTCAAACCCGATAATGATTTGTCATATATATACCCAGACGCAATTACACTAATTTCATTTTTCTCATAATAACCTTCCTCTATCAAATTCTTTTGCAAATATATTGAATTTGATCCAAAACTCTCCATATCGAAAAAGATAGCATCAGGTCGATAAGCATTTACTATATCTAACAGTTCAGATAACGCATGTTCTGCCAAGAGATCATCGCCATCCAAATTAATTATATATTCTCCTTCTGCGTTGAGCGCCCCCCTAAGTCGCGTTTTTGAAACGCCTTCGTTTTCCTTTGCAATTATTTTTATTCTATCATCATTTAAAGCAAAAGATCTGCATACTGATAATGAATCATCTGTAGATCCATCGTCCACAAGAATAAGCTCAAAGCAATTGCAGTCCTGATTTAAAACACTCAAAATACATTCTTCGAGATATTCTGCTATATTGTATATTGGAACGATTATGCTGAATAGCATTGATTTCCTCCAATTTTATTGAAACTTATTAATTTCTTTTCGTATATCCTCTATCATGCATACCTGTTACTGACCTCTCAATCATGAGATACTGGGTGGTACTCATAATTGAAGGTTCACAAATGAAACCTGTTCTTTTTTGAAAGAAAGATTTAACACATAGTAACAAAGCAATAGATGAAACGGCGGATCAAAGTACTGTAATTCACTCAAAAAAGCATACATTATTACAATACAAATCAATAGGGAATAGTTTATAATCGTTCGTTTTTCATTATTCGAAGTATTATTCTTAGAAAATATATCATATAATATTTTAATTAGTAATAATCCACCAATAATTCCCAATTCATATAGGATATCTATATATGTATTATGCGTAACACGCCCTTCCAACATATAGAACAACATACTTCTACCAAAAATCAATACATCAATTCTTTCGAAAATATACTTTATGAAAAATGTCCAAATTTCAGTTCTGTTTGAGGTAACGCCAAACGAGCTTTCGGAAGTTCGACTGAACCTATCAAGAGTTCCAGAAAAAATAGAAATATATCCTGATACAACAAACACAACAAGAGTAGCACCTATAATTACTGCTAGAAATGTCAAAAAATACTGTCTTCTTTCAAAATATGTTAATACCAAAAACATGAGCACGATGGCAAGCATTAATAAGGCTGATTTGCTTCGAGTTATCGCGCAAAAATAAACCAAAGGCAGCATTATTATTCCACTACCCAAAGTTGATATATCATTTTTCCTCAAAAGAACTATTACAAGCATCGCAGAAATGATTACATTGATTACATAATAATTCGGATCACCATATAGCCCTGAAAATCTCGTCTCATATATGCCATATCCTACATGTTCTTCTTTCATTTTAATAATCTCGCTAATCCTAAAGACGTTTGAATCGGCATATCGCATAATCGAAGAAACAATTACTCCAAATATAAATGCAAAAAAAAGTTTCTTATAGACCCTATTTAATTCAGCTTCACAAGCAAAATTCAAAATCAAAAGATAAACGATAATTTTTATAGTTGTTGTTATATCTAAGCCACCATGCAATAGTTGTAGAAATACAACATAGAAGGCAAACACAAGTATCAACTTAGAATTATTATTTAGCTTCCATTTTCTTTTATAAATACATATGACCACAAATAACAGCTCAATATATGTCATCAGCGAGGCACTACCTGCTGATGGCTTAAAAATATTTGCCATCGGCATTATAAACATCATCATTGTAACAAAATCATCTTCAGATGATGATCCCATATAAATCATCATTAACAAAGCGGCGACATACGAAAAAAAATTGTTATACGTCCCGAATAGAATTAGCAACGCAACAATTATGCAGTATAGTATTAATCTAAAATTATTTTCTATTCTATATAACCTTATTAATCGCATTTTTTCCATCCCTATAATCAAATTGATTACAAAGTATCAAGTATGTTTCTCCATTCCTTTACTATCTGGGCGCATGAATATTGCAATCTTTTTGAGATACAACTTGCAGACATATTCTTTCTCATCTCAATGCTTGAAATCAATAATCCAATCTTATCTGCCATTTCTCGCACATCATAAGGTGGAATTAAATACCCGGTTTTATCATTTTCTATTATTTCATTAGGCCCTGTTAATATATCAAATGACACTTGTGGAATTCCACTTGCCGTAGCTTCAAGTAAGGTCATAGGGAATCCTTCAAACCTTGAAGTCATTACTAAAAGTGCATATTGAGAATATCGTTCATACAGATCATCAACCCGCCCCCGCAGACTTAATTGATTAGATAAACCATATCTATCAATCTTATCCTGGATTAACTCTCGATTTTCCCCTTCACCGAATATATCCCAAGTCCAATTTCTGTTATTCTTCAGCACAATATTAGCGACATCTACCAAAAGTTCAAAATTCTTTTGATGACACAACCTACCAACACTAATTATCCTTGTGGAATTCTCATCATAGTTAACATTCTTTAACAAGCGATCATCAACCGGATTATAGATGGTTTTCACCTTTTCAACATGATATTTTTTGAAGTACTGTTTTGTGTCTGCTTTTGTTAATGTAACAATCAAATCAGCTTTCTTGGCTCCAATTTTCCTGCAAAGTCCCTGCATTTTATGTTCTGAAGTGACGCTAACATTAGAATGTTCCCAGCATATTAATTTCGTTCCTGTATGTTTTACAGCAAAAACACATATAGGATAATATATCTCACCTGCACATATCAATATATCGATTTTATTTTCTGTAATGTATTTTTTAATTTTTTTGATAAGTGGAATAAATCTTTTATAGTTTGATTCTTGTTTTTCAAATAAAACGCTAGTTTTAACACTCTCCGGATAAGAATATCTAATATGATTGTTTTTCCAATTAGCTAAAACATGTATATCATAAGAATACCTGGATAGTGCATTTCCAAGTATCCAAGTAACACGACTTATACCACCATTTCCTTGTATATCCCCAAGAAAAAAACATATCTTTTTCATTATTGCCACCTTATCAGTTTAATTCTATTGCTTTCGCTGCAATATTAGAATAAAGAAATGGGTTTACATTATCTCTCTTCGCAGATTCTTTCATAGAATTAAGTTTACTATTATCATGTATAAACTCTTCAATAATTCCTTTAATCTCTTCAGCACTGTTGCTATATAAAAAAATACAATTTCCACCCATATCTATATGCGTTGTTCCTTCCCAATACTTTACAATCAACGGTATCCCTTGACCAGCTACTTGTTCCCAAAAAACGGAGTGTCTACCCGGAAAGCACGCAATATCACTTGCACCAAACAAATCGTATGATTCATCTGTATTTTGCCATCCTATATATTTCACCTTATTTGTACATCTCCTATCTACCTCTTCCTTTAATTCCTTTGTTACAGAACCAAATACAAGAAGTTTGACATTAGGATTTGAAACACTATTTACAGCGTCCATCAATAATAGAGTCTGTTTTTTAAATGCATCAATTTTCCCCCCAGTAAGAATTAATATATCTCTCTCATTCACTTCGTATCTATTTCGAATATCATCTCTAACCGTTTTCCTTCCTGCTTTTTCAACCAGATCATCATCCGCTCCCATAACTAATAATTCGCATTTTTCTTTTGGTAAACCATAAATATTTATCAAAAAGTCAACTCTGGCAGGAAGAACTCCATAGAACTTCTTTACATAAGGCTGAAACTTCCGCGCCATATGTTTCCAGATAATCTTGTGAAGAATTGTTTTTGAAATCCAGTTTGTCGCACTATTAGAAAAATCAGCGTGATTATCCACGTAGCAACGAACTTCTTTATGCTCTTTTAAATACTTAACAACTTCACTCGCACATATGAACTGACAATTATGTACAAAAATAATATCAGGATTTATATCACATATTTTCTGATATAACCCGTAATAATTCTTAAATTTCTTTGCAAGGCGAATATTCCCCTTTAAATTCAATCGACAAACAGGAATATCATAGTCTCCAATATACTCTTTACCCTTTGAAAACCACTTGGTATTTCCGTTCTCATCAAAAACATCCAACCCTGCAATCACATATACATCATGTCCCATCTTCTTGTGAAACTTTGGAAGCATGTTTTCCTGGTACGAATAGCCATCCGGGTAAAAAGCTCCTAAACATATGTGCAAAACCTTCATTACACTCGATTCTCCTGAAAACTACTGTTTTCCACTAAACATTCTACATCAGAGAACAATGGAGCAATCGCTGTAATCTTATCGTCCGACCACTTCCACCATTTCTTATTCTCTAGAAGCGTAATGGTTTTCTTATCAAATCTGTATCGAATCACATGTGCTGGGATTCCGCCTACGATCGCATACGGTGGGACATCCTTTGTTACAACTGCGCCAGCTGCAACAATCGCTCCATCTCCAACAATTATTCCACTCTTAATTTTTACCCCCGTACCTATCCAAACATCATTACCTATATGCGTTAGTGGACAATCTTCGTATGGTATTTTCGAAAAATTCTTATGTAGATAATTAGAACCTGACAGAAAAACTGGGGATGTTGAAACCATATTTGTTGGATGAGAAGGCATACCAATATTACAATCTTCAGAAATCGAGCAAAATGAGCCTATTTCAGTACATTGAAGTAGCGAATTCCGTCCAATGTATGTATACCTTCCGACTGAAGAATTATATATTCTGACGTTTTGCCTTATGGATGATAGTTTATCAATAGATGAGTTTACTACTGTTGATGAACAACATATTCTTCTGTTGAATACACTCAGCATCTTGTTTTTTATAGCATCTATTAAGGCATTCATATTCTTGACTCCATTGCAGAAATATACTGACCGACACACACTTCTTTATTCAGCGATATTTCTAAATACTGACGTCCATTACAACCATACTCATCATTAATGCTATTGTATAATATGTTTATATTTTTAATAAGGCCCTCTTTGCTACCAGCATCAGAATGCATTCCACATCCAATTTGATCAATCAATTTACTAAGTTCACTGTTTTCGTCAAAGGAAGCCAAGACTGGTTTTCCCGCCGCCATAATGCTCCACGTCTTACTCGGTACAGAATTATTACCCACACCCGGTTTACTAATTATAAGCCCCACATCGCCAAGACTAAAAACATGTGCGATGTCTTTGTAAGGTTGGAATGGAAGAAGAATCACATTTTCGATTTTCTCCTCAGAAACACGATTCTGAACTCTTTCCTTGTCAGCGCCATCTCCAATAATTATGAACGCAAGATTTGGCATCTCTTCTTTCAATTCTTTTGCTGCATCAAGCAATAAATCCATATTCTGAGTAAAGCCAACATTCCCACAATAGGTAACATAAAACTTGTTAGGATCCAGATTATATCGCTTAATCAGAACATTATCCTTCCTCTCAACTGGATGTACACCACTAATATCAGCCCAATTTGGTACAACAACTATCTTTTTCTCAGGAACTCCTTTAGCTTTGATATTCTTCTTAAAATCCTCTGAGATTACTATTATTTTTTTAGCATGTCTATATGAATAGTTTTCAATTATTCTGCCGATTTTCCAAATTAGACTTCCTTCTGATGTCATACCTGTATTTACAAGAGAGTCTGGGAATATGTCTTGCAAATTATAAACAACGGGAATATGCTTTATTGTTCCTATGATACCCGCCATCATCCCCTGTGTTGGAGGGGTGCTCTGTACAAAAATGACATCGGCTTTAGTTCCTATGCCCTTACATATAAATGCAAAATTAATGAGTAGGTACCGCACAGCACGAAGGAAACTATTTTTTCCCTCTCGATACATTGCAATTCGATGTATCGTTAATTTGCCACCGTATTTCTTTTCAACCTTTTTCTTCTTGTATTTTTTCCTTACACTCTTACTAATTCCCCTGGTCGGCATTGGCACATACACATCGAGAGTATGCCCTGCATCGACAATGCCTTTATAGATATCTTCTGTAAGATACATGCTGGCTGCTATCTCTGGTGTATAATAACCGCTATATGCCAATACCCTCATCTTCAAACCTCAACTCTAATCAATTTTACACCATTTTCAGCAATTGTTACAGCTTTCTCAGCGTCCTCAGCCTGTGCGATCACAAATCCAGTCCTATCTACACTACTCTTAATCTCACCGACTTGTTCGCCAACACCATGAACTATAGAAACCTGCTTAACCCCTTCAATCCTCTCGGCATTCTCAACACCACTTATGCCCTTCACAACACCAGTTCCGGTTTTCAGATATCTTATTGCAGCGCCTTTGTTCCACTTAGCTACCAGATCAGGCTTTTCTCCTAGAGCAATGCGGATGCTACACTCAACCATATTGACACCTGTGGATAGCGGAACAAGGTGCGTGGTAATACAGTCTCCGCCTAATCTCGCCCCTAGTTCAACAATCTTCGGTCCATCCTTGGTAACCTTGATTTCAGTATGAGAAGGTCCGTTCGTTATTCCTATGGCTTTGTTTGCCGCAATAGCCACCTGCCTGATTCGTTCCTTCGTTTCCTCACTCAACCGACTAGGTTGACTATGGCCCATCTCCACAAAGTAAGGCGCACCTGTAGTCAACTTATCTGTAATCTGGATGACATTAACATCTCCATCCACGGCAAGCGTCTCTACGCTGACCTCCGGTCCTTCCATAAATTCTTCAACAATAATTTCACCGCCACGGGAGTACTGAACCGTATAGTCATAAGCTATATTCAAATCAGAATCATCTTTTAGAAGATCCACACCGCGGCTTCCGGAGTTATCAGCAGGCTTGACAATGCACTTGTATCCAGCATTTCTTACCTTCTGAACTGCCTTCTTAAATTCATCCTTGTCTTTCACTCGGAAGTAAAGGGGCACAGGAACCTCAGCTTCTCTCAGCGCATCACGCATAAATGCCTTGTTAGTAGCCTTGAGAGCCGTGTCTTCACTAATTCCAACCAACCCCATCTCATGGCTTATGACGGCCACGGATTGCATGGGCATATCAGACGCAAGAGTCATAATACCGTTAATTTGATGTCTATTAGCGGCCTCAAGTATACCTGACGTATCTATAGTACTGATTACTTCTTTTACAACTCCCGGGACCTTGAAACCTATCGCTTCCGGATTCATATCCACGGCAATAACCTCAAGTCCCATCTCTATTCCTTTTTCAATAGCTGGGAGTTGTAAAATACTTGCGCCGAGTATCATTATTTTTTTTTTGTTCATCATTATCCTTACAATTTTTTATAAATGTGTATTCCAATCTATATCTTCAATTAATTTTATACGTTCATCCGTTGGTTTTTCTCTTTTTCCAATCGGTTTACAAGGAGAACCAACATAAATTGTCCAAGGTTCTAATTCACCTTTTACAAAAGCATTAGCCCCTACAACGGCACCCTGTCTTATAATAGAACCAGGAAAAATCGTTGCATTAGCTCCAATATATGCGTCATCTTCAATGATTACATCTCCATATTCAATTTTTTGACATCCTTCAGGAAGAAGTTCTGTAGTATAATAACCATTCAAGGCATATGTCGATGTTAATATTTTAGTACCGGGTCCGACAAACGCACGATCCCCAATACTTGTTTTCCCCCCTCCCTCAATTAAAACATACCAAGTAATTGATGAATACTTACCTACTTTCAACCCCGCACCTGCATCAATAAATGTAAAATCAAACAAACGTGCACAATCATCAATTTCAGCATTTTGTCCATTAATAAGCTTTACTAAAGGATATATACGAACTCCCTCTCCACAATACTTCAAATTTTCTCTTATGTTTTTTCCAATATACTTTGTATCCTCTATACCATTAAAGTAGTTCTTTTCATTTTCCATAAATTATTCTCCTTTTCTATATACATTTTTTTGAGTCAAAACCATTTTTATTGTTAATAATAATATTCTAAAATCAGTTTTTAACGAAAAATGTTCAACATAATACTTATCATTTTTTAATTTAATTTCAGCATTAGAGTTATTTCTATTTATTGCCTGATTATAACCTGTTATTCCAGGTTTTACACTTAATATTATTTTATCTTCTGGATAATCCCTATAATGATAAATATATCTATCTGTATCGGGTCTTGGCCCAATGAAACTCATATCACCTTTCAAAACATTAAAAATTTGGGGTAATTCATCAATACTTGTTTTTCTGGCAAAACGTCCAAACTTTGTCACACGTTTATCATCCTCTGAATTATACGTTGACCCATCTGACAAACGTATATCCGGAGAATTAACATACATAGATCTTAGCTTCATCATGTTAAATATTTTTCCATCTTTGCCAATTCTTTTTGCCAAATAAAAAACCGGTCCATGATCTTCACGTTTTATAAATATTGCAGATACTAATACTACAATCAAAACAAACGGCAATAAGAAGAGAGAAAATAAAATGTCTAGAAATCTTTTTATTATTTTATACATATAATAATCCTCATATTTAACTTCTCACAATTCATTAAGAATGCTTTTTAAACCTATATAAAATTTACCATTTTTCCAAGGCGGGGGGGCCTGTCTTTAAAATATATTATTGACACAAAAAATATAATTAAAGGCAAAAAAAGGAGGACCGATTATTGGCAAAAGCATATCCAATACTATTTTTATATTCTTCTTTCCATATTTATTTTACTATTTTATTTTCTGATTTTGACCAGTGTCTCACCCACATACTCCACATCATCATCCGTCAGCAGCGTATGTAGTGGCAGCGTAATCAGACTGTGGTAGTAATCGTAACTGTTCGGGTATTCTTCTATTTTACCGGAATAATCTTTATACGCCGTCATCATCGGCAGTGGCTTATAATGCACATTCGTTGCCACACCGGCTTCAGCCATCTTTTCAATAATCTCATTCCGCTGTTCTTCGGTGATACCCGGAATGCGGATAAGATAGAGATGATTCGATGAATCCATGGAATCAGTATGGTGTACGAGGTGTGATATTCCCAGCGCATCACAGGTTGCATCATACTTCCTTATAATCTGCTTGCGGCGCTCAAGAAGTCCAAGATAGCGATCAAGCTGCCTAAGTCCTATAGCTGCCATAATATCTGTCATATTGCACTTATACCATGGGCCGATGATGTCATATTCCCATGCACCGATTTTGGTTTTCGCAAGAGCGTCCTTGTTCTGACCGTGGAGTGACAAAAGCTGGTAGAACTTGTAGATTTCAGCATCCTCTACACCGGGAATCGGTAACCATGTCGCCGCCCCTCCCTCTGCTGTTGTGAAATTTTTCACAGCATGGAAGCTGAAGCTGGTAAAATCTGCAATAGCACCTACATATTTCCGCGTACCACGGAAGTCTCTGCTGGCTCCAAGCGCATGCGCCGCATCACAGACGACAGCAACTCTTCCGATTGCCTTCTGTATTCTACTGGAAAGATCCGCTAATGGATTGCTGTGATCATCCAGAGGGGTGAAGAGATTCTTCTTCTTCCTCTTAGTAATCTCGAATAACTTCTCATAATCACAGACGATTCCGCCAAGGTCGACCGCCACAATTGCTTTGGTCTTATCCGTAATCGCCTCTTCTAGCCCTTCATAGTCCATTTCGGGCGCATGTGTCACCGAGTCCCCATCCTTCCGGATGTCCACAAATTTTACTGTGGCGCCGCAATGAATGGCTGCACTGGCACTGGCCGTATACGTATACGCCGGTACGATGACCTCATCACCGGGCCCGACGCCGAGAATCCGAAGGTTCAGTTCCTCAGCCGCCGTAGCTGAGTTCAGGCAAACGACACGGTTGGCGTATTTCGAAGACGCTTCTGGATCATCACAATTGATATCGGTTTTTCCGGTCTCGATATACGCAGCCAGTCTTCTCTCAAGCAGCTTCGTTCTGGGACCCGTTGTGATCCAACCGCTTCTCAATGCATCAGCCACTTCTGCAATCTCTAATTCACTTATATCGGGAGGACTAAAAGAAATGTGTCGTTTCTCCATCATTGTATCTTGTTCCCTTTCTCCTGTTTGTTGCATCTATTTCGTCAATGCACAGCCGCCATGCCTTTCCATAAAGAAAACCGCAGCCGGTTTCCTGCCCGAACCAAGCATCCCCTTGCTGCGCCTTCCTCATGCTATAATTTCTACTCTTCTGCGTGGCTGCTCTTTGCCACTCGCTAATATTTCACGAATTTCCGCGCGACATGCAGCCTCTTCATCCTGCCGGAGCGGTGCTGTCGGGTGGAACGTCTCCACCATATCCTGAATCATGACCCGGATGGCGTCCGTATTTTCGTAAGCCACCTTCATCATGTCCTTGAGGCTGTTCAGGAATGCATCTTCATCGAAGTCAAGCGGCTTCCCTACATAGATCAGCTTATTCGCTGTCTTGGCAAGCCCCTCTTCGCTCATAAGTTTTTCTTCGTAGAGCTTTTCACCGGGACGAAGACCGGAATATTCAATCTTAATATCCACATCGGGCCTTAGACCACTGAGCTTGATCAGGTTCCTGGCAAGATCATCAATCTTCACCGGGTCTCCCATATCAAGTACAAAGATCTCACCGCCCTTTGCGTAGGTACCCGCCTGCAGAACGAGCCGAACCGCCTCGGGGATGGTCATAAAGAACCGCACGATATCCGGGTGCGTTACCGTCACCGGACCGCCTTCGGCAATCTGCTTTTTAAAGAGCGGAACAACGCTGCCGTTGCTGCCGAGTACGTTACCGAACCGCACAGCCACAAACTCGGTCTGTGCCTTCCGGTGTCCCAGTCCGTCCTGGCCGGGAAGCGTAAAAATCTCGTTTCCGTCCTTATCGCGCCGCACCTCTCCTTCGGGAGAAAGCGGGAACATAGCGCCGTCCTCATCGTCCCTGTGGACGGTGATTACGGGAATTTCACCTTCTTTGTTGGCTTTGATCTTCCGGTCAAAACTCTGGATGATCATCTCGCAGATCCGCTTCGTGGCACCCATCACGTTGGTGGGGTTCACGGCCTTATCCGTGGAGATGAGTACAAAGCGCTGCACGCCGTACATCATGGCCGCATAGGCGACCTTGTAGGTACCGAACACGTTGTTCTTCACGGCCTCGTAGGGGCTCGTTTCCATTAAGGGAACGTGCTTATGTGCCGCCGCGTGGTAAACAATGTCGGGCCGATAGTCGCGAAACACCTGATTCACACGTTTGGTATCTCTGACTGAACCGATCAGAACCGCAAGGTTCAGGTTCGGATAGTGTCTCTTTAATTCATTCTGAATCTCGTAGGCGTTATTCTCATAAACATCAAAGATCACGAGTTGTCTGGGGCCGTGCATGGCAATCTGCCGGCAGAGCTCGCTGCCGATCGACCCGCCGCCACCGGTAACAAGGATGGTCTTTCCGGCAAGCGATCCGTAAATCTCCTCCATGCTGACCATGACCTGATCTCTGCCGAGCAGGTCTTCAAT
Source organism: uncultured Lachnospiraceae bacterium (assembly GCA_902772565.1). Taxonomy (GTDB): domain Bacteria; phylum Bacillota; class Clostridia; order Lachnospirales; family Lachnospiraceae; genus UBA3775. Next base: position 11,598 of record CACYBJ010000313.1, read on the forward strand.
GGAAACGTCCCTCAGGTTTGCCACACCGTAGTCCTTGTTGGCCGCATCCAGCACCCTGGGAAGGCTCTTCATTTCGCAGCCGGTTTCCTTACAGATGGTGAGGATGCTTCTTCTCTCCTCCGGATCTGCGGAGGGGATGGCAAAGTAGATTTTCTCTACCTTATACTCTTCTACAGCGGAAAGGATGTCATCCTTGCCGCCTACGACGGGGATGCCGTCGATATAGGTCTTTTTCTTTGCCCGGT
>CACYBJ010000314.1 GCA_902772565.1 uncultured Lachnospiraceae bacterium
ACAATCTCGGTTGCGGAAAGATTTATGTCTTCCGGAATATTAAGAAGTGCATATGCAAGATACTTATATCCTGCAGGAGCCGTCAGCGTCTCACCTGCTGCACTTACGCTGTTATAGCACTTGGTAAGGGTAACCGTCATCTTCTTGTTATCGTTTGTTCTGGTAATAACAAGAGTTCCCTTGGCATAAGTGTTCATATCCTCTTCCGGAATCAGTTCTACCCAGCGCTGGGAATACTTGCCGTCTACCACATCGGTCTTCTGTGTATAGAGAACATAAGGCTTAAATACAGATGCCGAATCTATAAATGCAGTATACTTTGCATTTGTGTTGTCGTAGGATGCCTTAATCTGCACGTAGGAAGAACTCTGTAAAGTCGCAAGTTCTTCTGCAGTAATACTGAAGGAAAGCGTTCCTTCTCCGCTTGCCTCTCCCAATGCGTACTGAAGAGTAATATCTGAATCGGACGTTGCATCATAGTACATAAGGTTAATCCAGCTGTTGGCCCATGAAGAGTTGCCGGTGTAGTTTACAGTGATTATGATATCGCCTACGTAACCCGCGATATCTTCTGTGATGTTAAGGTAGCCTTCGCCGGTTGTCTCTTCTTCCTCATCGTCACCTGTGGTTGCATTTGCCGGATCCGCATCTGTTACGGTTACGGAAAGCGTACTTGAATTCCAATCACGATTATTAAGGATATATGAAACAGAAGTATCGAGATCAATGGAATATGTTGTATCTGTCGTTTCCGAAGTTTCACTTCCGGCCAGCCATTCCCATGATGAGTTTGCAATACCAAATCCCCAGATTGTCGTACTTCCGCTTCTGGTTACTTTCAAAGTCGGCTGTCCCATTTTTTTAATTTTCGACAATGCATCACTGTCAAAGGTTACCGGAATTGACCATGTATCATTTGTTAATGTTATTCCATTGGACGATTCTACCGCAATTTCAGAGTATCCGTTAAAAGAATTTCCGTTATAAGTGCTTGTTACAGTTCCTGTCCAGAAGATATCTGTATCTTCAGTACCACTTTCTTCCGGAGAAGTCTGACTCTCCGTTCCGGATATATCATTGAAAACATAAAGTGATTTCATTGCCTGACCGTCGGAGTCAAACAGAGTCATGTTGTCCCATGAGGATCCTTTATCAGTTTTAGAATAATAATTAACCTTACTGCTGTACAGAAGCTCGTAGTTTCCGGAAGTTGACGAAGCCCAACCTGAACCGTAGGTTCCCCATGTACTTGAATCAACTGCAATCCATTCCGGAGCCCAGTAAAATGCTCCCAGTCCGTATCCCGATCCAACATCGGAATTAACCTTCGCAACAGCCGCGAAGACATCTCTTAAAGCTTCCGCCTGGCCGGAAACGCTTACTTCATAATTTGTGTAACTCATAGAGCTTGATGAGCCAACGTTATTTGATGTAGTATCAAAATTATCATATGTATAAGGATAGGCTGTTTCAGCAACCATCACCTTCTTGTTGTATGTACTTGCAATACTCTTGAGATTCTTTGCAAGATCGCTTGTTGTTCCATGCCACATCGGGTAGTAAGATGTAGCGAACACATCATAGTCGACACCCTGAGTGTTAAGGCATTTTGCGTAATATGCACCGTTATTGTTAAAATCAGTAAAATGAAGACATTTTAAAATCGATTTTTCATACGCCGAATTTATATCATCAACAGCATAGCAACCCTGCTTCATTAAATCTGCAACTCCGGACGAAAGATCCCAGCAATTGTCGTAAGAACCACCGATGCCGCACATAGAGCCATTGGTTTCATTTCCAATCTGAACCATTTCTACATCTACGCCGTATTCCAAGAGTTCCTGAAGACTACTATAGGTCCAATTGTAGACAGCATCTTTTTTATAAGCGAGAGAATAGTCTTTCCACGCCTTAGGTTCAAACTGCTTCTCAGGATCCGCCCAGAAATCCGAGTAATGGAAATCAATTAATACCTTCATGCCGGCTTTGGTAGCTCTATCACCGAGAATCTTGGCATTATAAAGATCGCAGTTACCTCCACCGTAACCTTTATAATTTGTGGACTCAGACGAATCATAGGGATTATTCCATACTCTGATACGAATATAGTTTACGCCGGCTCCCTTTAAGATACTAAAAATATCTCCGTTTGATCCATCAAGATATTTAAATGAAGCACCACTTTTTTCAAGTGCAATTACTTCGGAAATATCAACACCCTTAATAAAATCATCTGTAAGTCCGGATGTGATAGTTGATACACCTGAGACCGATGTACTCGAAGTTGCCGCTTCAGCGGTCTTCACACTTTTAATTCCTACAATCCCGGATAACACACTGATGCCAAGTGCCACAGAAAGCACTGCTGCCGTGAAACGTTTGAATTTCTGTTTCATAGAATTCCTCATTTACGAACCTCCTTTAGTGTAAAAAAGCGCACAAAAAAACATCCCAATTTCGCCAACTCCCCTGCGAAATTGAAATGCCCTACAAATGTACTTTCAAACACAACTCCCAAAGTGTTTGTTCTTTCGATGCCGACCCCTCGGCACCTTACCTTGATCAAAACCCTATGATACACGCGCAAACGATTGCGCATATGCTTATATATAATATACCATATATACAATTTGTGAACAAGTTCGCATTGTTACCAATAAAAAAAGAGCGTTTTTGTGCACTTTGTACAAGAACGCTCTCAAAAATTTCTGTTACCGATTTTATTTGGTTAATCTGTTCCTTATGCTTCTCAGTTTGAAATACACTCTGCGGATGAAAAAGGACTTCCAGAGAAGCACGTACAGGCGGTAAATCACGTTTTTACCGCTTACTTCCTTCTCCTTCCTGTAAACGCATTCCACAACTCCGATGATCTGATCACGGCGGATGCCCTCTTCCCGCTTCAGCTGATTGTCTCCGCACATGGTATAAAAGACATGCTCACCGGTGGAGTCGTTATTATTGCTTACAGACTCGCCTGTGTTTTTTGCGCCGGTTTTCTTTCCTACAATACGGTGCAGCACATAGTGTCCGTCATCCCTCAGATAAAACGCAATCTCTCCGACCTTAATGTCTCCGTCTGCTTTAACAAGCACCACCGAATCGATTTCCTGACGGATCAGGGGAAGCATACTGGTGCCTCTGGGATACATTCTGAAATGCCCGTCCTTATTTAGCACTTCTCTTATCATCCCGTCATACTCCGACAGTTTAAAGGTTTGTTTTCTTGTTTCTTTTTTCATACTACCGATATTCACTTCCGTTTAATACTGACAACGAGTTAATTCCGAAAGATTATGCACAAGTAACAATAATCATTATAATTTACACCCCGCTGCCGGTCAACGAAGAAACAATTCCCCCCTTTTCAAATTCCACTTTAATGTTATAATCGAAAAAAGCAGGTGGGTGAAAAGGAGGCACTATGAAACACAACAAAATAGTATTATATGTATGTTGCACACTGTTTATTCTGCTTTGCGTACTCGTCTGCGTAAGGTCATGCAACAGAATGGACAAGACTAAGAAAAGTTCGAAAAGCAACAATTCTACTAACGTAGAATCAACTACCGGAACCGACACGCTGGAGAATACGGAGTCCGATAAAGACTCAAACACCGAAAACGGAACGGAAACCGGCAGTACCGATAATAATAATGCATCTTCCTCCTCTGAAAACAATAATCCGGCAGATGCATCCGACGCTTCTTCATCTGACGACACAGGAAGTACCGATAAAAAGGATAACACGTCCGGCGGTGGAAACAATGGCAGTTCTTCCGGCACCGATAGTTCTGACACCGGCAGCACCGACTACTCCGATGCTTTTACGGACGGCGGCACTGCAGGAAATACAGGAGCGGGAAGCGACTCTTCTGCCGGCACCGGATTCTCAAGCGGAGATTCGGAAACAGGAAACTCCTCCGACGGAAGCACCGATAACGGAAGCACCGATAACGGAAACACATCTTCCGATTCTCAGAATTCAGCCGGCTCGGACAGCAATTCAAATCCGGCGCCTAACGACGATCTTAACTGGGGCCCACTGGTTCCCGCAAACTAAATCAACCAAACCGAACCCCGACTGTGGTTTCATCAAAGTGTTACGATTTTCTTTCAAACTATTTTTGAGACTTAAATATACTTATAAATTCGAAGAACCTCCCTGCGGCTGCAAGGAGGTTCTTCTATTCCCAAATCCTTTCCTATCAAGAATTGATAGAAAGCAAATAAACGGCGAGCCTACATCACGCATTTCTTTGCGTTTCTTAAAGTGCAATACTGATACTCGCCTTCGACATAGGTATCAAATGTACCTGTCACACAGATTTCTTCCCCAACTTCGGGATAGTCGTCTGGATAAGTATACTCGTCTGTAAGTTCAAATTCAATACCCTGTGAGCAACACGCTGTCGCATCGGATATAATACATGCAAAATAATTCTTACCTGTAGCCTCATCATGGTACATGGCAAGCTGGCCTTCCATCTTTACGGTTTTGCCCATATAGGCGTCGGGAGCGGTCATCATGTTATATACCTCGGAGTATACCATGGTGCTCGAAAGTGCTGTAAGATCCACGTCCACATCGGAAGTGTTAACTACCACTTCTTTGCTGTCCGCAGAAGTGCCGGCAGATGCATCTGCCGAATTATCTGTACCGTCCTCCGACTTATTTGAAATACCCGGGACAGTCGAATCATTTGTTCCCGAAGCAGCCGCGTCTTCCACGCCCTTATTCATAATGTCATTTACGCTTACGGTAGAGTTGTTCTTTCTCGCATCCGTTTCGTTTCCGCAGCCAACAAGGGCAAATGATAAAGCCAGCATAATTGAAACAAGTATTCTCTTCTTCATGATTCGTACCTTCCTATCTTTTTACAACAGATCCCAAAATAAAGCAGATTAAAAATACTCCCACGTCTACGGCTACTATGGTCGAACCGACAGGTGTGCCGGAAAGAATCGATATGATTATTCCAAAAAATGCACATATCACCGAAAGAACCGCAGAACAGATTGTTACGGCCCTGAAGTTTTTAAACATCCTCATGGATGATAAGGCCGGGAATATAACCAATGCGGATATAAGCAATGACCCTACCAGATTCATGGCCAGAACTATTATTACGGCAATGACTATGGCAATTAACAGGTTGTAGGCATCTGCCTTGGTGCCTGTAGCTTTTGCAAAGTCCTCGTCGAAAGTTACCGAAAAAATCTTGTTGTAAAACAGTATGAATACCAGCACCACCACCACGGAAAGGATCACGCAGAGCCACACTTCGCTCACGGTAAGAGTAAGTATGGATGTGGAACCGAAAAGGGTGCTGCACACATCTCCCGAAAGATTGGAGGACGTGGAAAAAATATTCATGATCAGGTATCCGAAAGCCAGGGCTCCCACGGATATCATGGCTATTGCCGCATCTCCTTTGATTTTGGTATTCTTTCCGGACTTAAGAAGCAGTACTGCGCTTAGTACGGTGATGGGCATAACGATCACCATATCGTTTGTAAAGCCCGTAACGGCCGCTATAGCCATCGCACCGAATGCGACGTGAGAAAGTCCGTCTCCGATAAAGGAAAAGCGTTTAAGCACCAGTGTGACTCCCAGAAGGGATGAACAGAGCGCAATCAATACACCTACAATTAGCGCATACCGTACAAAGGGGAACTGAAGGTAAAGAGACAATTTATCAAGCATCTGCCTCACCGCCTTTCTGTGAAACAAAGAACTTGCCTGCTTCACTCTTTAGATATTCTTCCTTGGTTCCGAAGAAGATATGGTCACCGATGTGAAGCACTTTTGTGGCATATTTCACCGCTGCCGCAATATCATGTGAAATCATGATGACTGTAATGCCTTCTTTGTTAAGCCCGGCGATGAGTTCATACATCTGTGCTGTAACCATGGGATCAAGTCCCGCCACCGGCTCATCAAGAAGAAGAACTTTTCTTGTGGCGCAAAGGGCCCTTGCAAGAAGAACTCTCTGCTGCTGTCCGCCGGACAGCTCTCTGTAACAACGTTTTGCGAGAGGCAGAATTCCCATGCGTTCCATGTTGGTTTCCGCCAGTTTTTTCTCCTCACGGTTATAAAAAGGTCTGAGGCCGCAGTGACTCTGGCATCCCGAAAGAACTATTTCCCTTACTGATGCCGGGAAGTCCTTCTGGACCACCGTCTGCTGAGGAAGATAGCCTATTTCGTTGGCCTTAAGTCCGTCTCCAAACTCAATACTTCCGCCCAGCGGATTTTTCAGACCCAAAAGGGTCTTCATGAGAGTGGATTTGCCTGAACCGTTTTCACCCAAAATGCAGAAATAATCTCCGGTATTTACGGCAAAATTAAGATCCTTTACAATAACCTGATTGTCGTATCCGAGAGAAAGATTCGTCACAGAAAGCTGTGCCATGACAATACTCCTTTAACTAAGCGCTTCCTTAAGAACCTCCAGGTTCTTTTCCATTACGGAAAGATAACTTGTTCCGTTCTTAACATCCTTACCTGTGGCAGACTGCATAGAGTCAAGAGATAAAATCTTAATATCCTTGTCTTTCGCATTCTCCACAATGGTCTTTGCAATCTTGCCGTCGCTGCTCTCAAGCTTGATTACCGACTTAAGAGACAGTTCATCAACCTTTCCGGCAAGGAAAGTAATTGTTTCGAAACTTGCTTCTGTTTCCGCAGAGCATCCGATAAATGCCGCGTAATAATCAAGTCCGTAATCCTCCGTCATATAACGGAACGGGAATCGGTCTCCAAAAAGAAGAGTTTTGCATTCGGCAGATGCCACCGCATCTTCGTACTCTTTATCTAAAGCGTTAAGCTTGCCGATATACTCTTCGGTATTCTTCCTGTATGTGTCGGCGTTGTCTGCATCCGCCTTAATGATGGCTTCGGAGATTTCTTTTGTAAGGGCAGATGCATTCTTAAGCGAAAGCCATACATGCTCGTCATACTCGG
>CACYBJ010000315.1 GCA_902772565.1 uncultured Lachnospiraceae bacterium
AGTCCGATACCTGCCCGATGGGTGTTGCCACACAGAATCCGGAACTCAGAAAGCGCTTTGCGGGAAAGCCTGAGTACGTAGAGAACTTCATGCGTTTCATCGCAAGACAGCTTCGCGAGATCATGGCTCAGCTCGGCATCCGCACGGTAACGGAACTTGTGGGAAGAAGCGATCTCCTTAAGGTTAAAGAGCAGCTTTCCGAAAGCGAAAGAAAGATTGATCTTTCGGGAATCCGTCTTCACATGGAAAGCGAGGGCATCAGCCACGAAGAGAAGTACCTCTATGATTTCGGTCTTGAGAATACCAAGGATGAAAGCCTGCTTCTTAAGTCCAAAAAGATTCAGAGTGCTGTTTCAGGCAAGGGAAAGGCAGAAATAAGCTGCAATCTCGGAAGCATAGACAGAACCTTCGGTACCCTTCTCGGTGCCGAGATTACAAGACACAACCACGAAGGACTCCCGGAGGATACTATTACGGTTAAATGTACCGGCTCCGGCGGACAGAGTTTCGGTGCCTTTATTCCAAGGGGTCTTACCCTTACTCTTTCGGGAGACAGCAACGACTACTTCGGCAAAGGTCTTTCAGGCGGTAAACTTGTTGTAGCCGCTCCGGCAGATGCGAAGTACGACCCCGACGAAAACATCATCATCGGTAACGTAGCCCTTTACGGCGCTACTTCCGGAAAAGTATATATCGCAGGTATGGCAGGCGAGAGATTTGCCATCAGGAACTCCGGCGCTACAGCCGTTGTTGAAGGCGTAGGCGAGCACGGATGTGAATACATGACCGGCGGTACCGTGGTAATTCTCGGAGAAACCGGAAAGAACTTCGCAGCAGGTATGAGCGGCGGCGTTGCCTATGTGCTTGATGAGAAGAACACCCTTTACAAGAATCTCAACAAGCAGCTTGTAAGCATGGAGGAAATCACTCACAAGGAAGATGCGGACGAGCTCAGAAGAATCATTGCCGATCATGTGGCTGCCACCGGCTCGAAGAAGGGACAGATCATACTTGACGGATTTGATGAGTACATTACGCACTTTAAGAAGATAATTCCTGTGGATTACAAGGAAATCCTTCATCTTATCGCAAGAGAAACGGAAAACGGGGCAGATGCCGAAACCGCTAAGATCGAAGCCTTCAGAAAATTCGTGGACGGAGGAGAAGAATAATGGGAAAAACAACCGGATTTTTAGAATATAAAAGAGAAAACGGCGCTGTCCGTCCCGAAGAAGTAAGAGTAAAGGACTTCAAGGAGTTTCACGGCAGATTAAAACTTGATGCCCAGAGGAACCAGGCAGCCAGATGTATGGACTGCGGAATCCCCTTCTGCCAGGCCGGCGCCATGATTGCGGGTATGGCTTCGGGATGTCCTTTACGAAACCTTGTTCCGGAAGTAAACGACCTTGTTTACAGGGGAAAGATGGAAGCGGCCTATGAAAGACTGACGCTTACTCACAGCTTCCCCGAGTTTACAAGCCGTGTATGTCCCGCTCTCTGTGAAGCAGCCTGCACCTGCGGTCTTCATGACGAGCCGGTTTCCACTAAGGAAAACGAAAAGGCTGTTATCGAATATGCCTATGAACACGACCTGGTAAAAGAAGTGACTCCTAAGGTTCGCACCGGAAAGAAAGTTGCCGTAATCGGCAGCGGTCCTTCCGGACTTGCGGCAGCCCAGCTTCTTAACAGAAGAGGTCATGAGGTTACGGTTTACGAAAGACGTGACCGTGTGGGAGGACTTTTAAGATACGGCATTCCCAACATGAAACTTGACAAATCCGTCATCGACAGAAGAGTAAAACTCATGGAAGATGCAGGCGTTAAGTTTGTGGTAAATGCCAACGTTGGAAAGGATATTCCTGCCGAAAAGATTATGAAGGAATATGACAGTGTAATCCTTGCCTGCGGTGCATCAAACCCGAGGGATATCAAGGCTCCGGGAAGAGATGCGAAAGGCATCAGATTTGCCGTGGACTTCCTTTCCGAAGTAACTAAGAGACTTCTTGACAGCGAGTTTAAGGAAGTGCCTTACGACCTCGTAAAGGATAAAGATGTAATTGTTATCGGCGGCGGCGATACAGGAAACGACTGTGTGGGAAGCTGCATCCGCCTGGGCGCAAAGAGCGTTACCCAGCTGGAGATGATGCCCAAGCCGTCAGAAACCAGACTTCCTCAGAATCCATGGCCCGAATGGCCGAGAATTCTTAAGGTGGATTACGGTCAGGAAGAATCCATCTGGAAATTCGGACACGATCCGAGAGTATACCAGACCACCGTTAAGGAATTTGTCAAGGATGAAAAGGGCAACCTTAAGGAAGTGGTACTTGTTTCCCTCTCACCCGTAAAGGATGAAAAAACAGGCCGTATGAATATGGTGCCTGTGGAAGGAAGCGAAAAAACGGTTCCCGCATCCCTGGTACTTATTGCCGCAGGTTTCTTAGGCAGCGAAAAGTATGTGACAGATGCCTTCGGCGTAGAACTTGACGCCCGTACAAATGTTAAAACCGCCTTCGGCGCATTTGCCTCATCAAAGGATAAGGTTTATGTGGCAGGAGATATGCACAGAGGACAGTCCCTTGTTGTCTGGGC
>CACYBJ010000316.1 GCA_902772565.1 uncultured Lachnospiraceae bacterium
GGAGATCCGGATCAGCACGAGGATTTTGAGAAACTATTACAGATCAGTCGTGAGAATAATCTGATCCCGAATTTTACAACCTCCGGCTATGGTATGACATCTGAGATAGCGGAAATATGTAAGACGTATTGTGGAGCGGTAGCAGTAAGCTGGTACAGGAGCAGCTATACGCTTCGGGCTATCCGGATGCTCCTGGAGGCGGGTGTAAAAACCAATATCCATTACGTTTTGGGGAAAAACAGCATAGATGAAGCGATTCGCCGATTGGAGCAGGATGATTTTCCGGATGGTATCAATGCCGTCATCTTTTTGCTTCATAAACCCGCAGGACAGGGAACCCGTGAGAATACGCTCTCTTTCAGTGATCCGAGGGTGGGTGAATTTTTCAAATTGCTTGAAAAGCAGCATTCTTTCAAGGTTGGGATGGATAGTTGCACGGTACCCGGCGCCGTTCAATTCTGCAATTCGATTATTTTTGAATCACTGGATACCTGCGAAGGTGGGCGGTTTAGCTGCTATATCAGTGCGGATATGGTTATGGTTCCATGCAGCTTTGATCAAACCGGCCGGTACGCGGTTTCGTTGTCCGGTATAACGATTGAAGATGCATGGAACAGCGCCCCGTTTGAAGCGTTTAGAGAGAAACTGCGCAAGGCGTGCCCCACATGTGAGAAGAGAGATTATTGCATGGGCGGCTGCCCGCTTATGCCGGAGGTTGTGCTTTGTGAGGAACGGCAAAGAGTATAGTTAATTAATACTTGGAATCGATATTGGGTGGATGACTCACATGTATGGTTTATCGAGAAACAGAAATCAAGTGTTACTAGATAATACAATGAAATAAGACAGGAATCGAGGTATTTTCAATGAATGAATCTCTGATTATTGGAATGGTATCTCCGTATGTAAAAAATAATGAACTAACATATCAGGAATTTGAACAGATATTTAATATGCTTTCATTGAGAGAACAATACGCAGTTCTTGAGATATTGTATACAAATCATATCGAATTAGTTGAAGAATATACGTCAGTTGGAAATAAAAATTGTTTACCCAGGGATGAACTAGAGAATGAAAAAGATTCAGCGTTTGAAATCCTTTATGACACAAGTATATTTCTTGATAATGGGGATGAATCTTCAGAAAACCAAGAAGACAATGATAAATCGAATTTCGAATCTGAGTATTTGCGTGTTCGGGATAATATTCATCTGTCTAACAGGGCTTTGGTAAAAATGATTCAAGAGGGAAATGCTCAGGCAAAACAGGATTTATGTATTAAAAATCAAAGGTTGGTTGGGAAGCTGGTTAATGTGTATCAAAATGTTCTAGGGAATAAGCTTGATGCCGCGGATTTAGAACAAGTTGGAATGGTTGGGATGATAAAAGCTGCCGAGAAATTTGACTTGGACAAAGGAACAGAATTTAGCACATATGCTGTAGCATGGATAAAGCAGGCTATTACAAGAGAAATTCACGACAACGGATACTCGATACGAATTCCCGTTCATAAAATGGAACAGATTCATAAAGTTATAAGATATGATTCACACTATTCCTTTGAAACGGATTATTATAAGAGGGTTAACATGATTTCCGAGGCAACAAAACTACCGGGTGCAATAGTGGAGGATTGTTTGAGATTATTTTATCAGTTCATTAGGACTACTTCATTAGATCTTCCTATTGGAGAGGAGGAAGATACACTATTGGGGGAATTAATACCTGATGAGAGGATAGTTAGTGTTGAAGATGAAACAATCCAACATGCACTTAGAGAGAAGATTGAAGAAGCTTTACAAGTACTCTCGGATAAAGAGCAGAAAGTGATACGTTTACGTTTTGGACTGGATGACGATAGAGAAAGAACACTTGAAGAGATAGGAATGGAATTTGGAGTGACTCGTGAACGAATAAGGCAAATAGAAGCAAAGGCATTAGTAAAACTAAGAAAATCATCGATGGGTAGGAAGTGTGAATCCTTCTTAGAGTAAGGGGAAATCAATATGAAAAATTCGGTGTTGAATAGTCGAATTATTGATAAAATTCAAGGTTTAAATCTTTCTTCAAAATGCATAGTTGTATTAAAGGGAATACCGTTACAGCTAGTAAATCCTGATTGCAAAATAATACATATTGAGGAAATTGTGAAGAATAAACTAGGGTACTTCATAGAGATATTTGGAAAAAGAAACTTTCTTTCATTTGAGGAATTTCTATTGCTCTACAGTTTTGTGCTGGATCAATATGAAAGAGTTTATATTCTAAACAATAATCTGTATATGAACCAGTTTCCGATTGATGCGCATTATTCAGAATCGGTAAAGGCGGGATTGATTACACATTTTTCAGAGTCTGAAAATGATTATGATGAAACTTCAATAGGTAATATTGAAGAAATAATAGAATTGTATGACGGGATTAAAGAGTATAATGGCACGTTAGTAGGTTCATATTGTGAGGATAAAATATCAAACGAATCAAAGATTTACACAGTAAATTTATTTGAATATGAACAGCTTTCTTTGAAACATGTCGATTATAAAGAGGGACTCTCTTATTATGAGATTTCTGAGGAATGTGACTACGTTGAGTTCATACAGAGGTTGGAACAGGCGCCTAGGGAAATGGTTATAAATATTACCAATTATTCAGGTGATAAAGAAAGACTAATTGATAATATTGCTATTATTCAAAAAAACTGGTGGAATATAACCACTATTAATATTCTTCGTCCGCAGGGGGTTGATACTTCATATAAACATCGGGAAGAGTTCCATGATATCCTTAAAAAATATTGGAAATACGACGAGTTTAGATCATTTGATATATATGAGTTAAGTGAGTTGGAAGCAGGGAAGAAGAGAGTTGTTCAGGTCTCACAGGAAAAAATAATATCGGATATTGTTAATCAAGTAGAAAATAGTGCGGCTCCTGAAAAGGAATCTAGAGATGTATTTGTAACAGCTCCAACAGGGGCTGGAAAATCGGTTATTTTTCAAGTTCCAGCCATATATTTGGCAGAAAAATACAATCTTCTAACAATTGTTATTTCGCCCTTGATTGGATTAATGAATGATCAGATTAGTAATTTGGAAAAGAAAAACTATAAAGGAGCCAAAACAATTAACTCGGATATATCGCCAATTGTTAGGGAGGAAATACTTAATAGTGTTGCTAATGGAGATCTTCATATTCTTTATTTGTCTCCAGAATCATTGCTCGCCCGCAGCTCATTGGAACAATTGATTGGGGATAGAACTATCGGAATGATAGTGGTTGATGAAGCTCATATAGTGACTACGTGGGGCAAACAGTTCAGACCGGATTATTGGTATTTAGGTGAACATATTCGAAAAATGAGAAGCAACCAAATAAAGAAAAAAGGCAGATCATTTGTGATTGGAACATTCACAGCTACAGCGATTTATCATGGGATTGAGGATATGTATGAAGAAACCAAGGAGAGTCTCCATATGATAGATCCAATCACTTATTTGGGGTATGTAAAGAGAAATGATATTAGTATTGTTATTGATACTTCAAAGAAATCCAGAAATGAAAAGAGTGAGTATGAGACAGATAAATTTGATGACATTATCGAAGCAATCAAACGTTCTAAAATAACAGGAAAGAAGATGTTGATTTATTTCCCTACGGTTGCACTTATTGAGTCTTGTTGGCAATATCTTGAAAATAATAGGATGATAGCTGGGGTTACTAAGTATTATGGTCCTCTCCAGAAAGATATTAAGAATGAAAATTACCAACTGTTTTATAGTGGTGAGAAAATGGTTATGTTGGCAACAAAAGCATTTGGTATGGGAATTGACATTGATAACATAGAAATCGTTGTTCATTATGCCCCGACAGGAAATGTTTGTGATTATGTTCAGGAAATTGGTCGTGTGGCGAGGCGGAAAGATTTGAGGGGAGAAGCCTATTATCATTACAATTCTAGGGATTTTAAGTTCATTAATAGATTACATGGTTTATCTACAATCAAGAAATATCAAATCGTAGAAGTAATTAAAAAAATTGATGAACTATATTCAATGAATCTGAAAGCAGAATCAACAGATTATATGACAAAAAAGCGAAATGCTATTTTGATAGATGCAGAGAATTTTACTTACATCTTCAGTAATCCGCTCAATGATACGGATGATAGCATAAACAAAGTGAAAACGGCATTATTAATTATACAAAAAGATTTTGAAGCAAAAAAAGGCTTTTCTCCAATTACTGTAAGGCCGATTCCATTATTCTCGATTGGTTTTTTTTCAATAGATCCGGCAACTCAGAAGCGTGTTAAACAGGCTTATGGAAACTGTTTGGAGGAAATAAATGTTGAGAAGAATGTATGTAGAGTAAATCTGGAACGAATTTGGAACAAGGATTATAAAGAAATATCATTTCCACAATTTAAATACTTATTGTATTCAAATAGTTCAGAATTAAGATTTAACACGAATTATACGATGATATCAGCATTGTGTGTATCTATTGAATTTGTTGATGGATATGCGGCCATATTTCGAAATATATGGTCGACCTTCAAGTTGATAATACATGATGGGATAATATCTCAGGAGTTTATTCCTGTCAGTAGTTTTGAAAAAGCATTGGAAAGAAAATGCGGGATTCGAAAGTATAAAGCACAAGCAATGTGTGAGGTCGTATTGGCATCGATGGATATATATAGACGGAAGTATTCGCAGGGATTTAATTCGATTTATCAAAGGAGAGAACTTCAAAATGGGTCTATAAAATATCAGTTTAAAACTGCTATCAATTCGTATATAAACTGGGTTGAAAAAGGGTTTAAAAAAGTCCAAGATGAAACGAAAAATGGAAATCTTTATATCGTTAATTCCGGAGGACAAACAGCAAAAGAGTTAAGCACAATTCTAGGTATTTTGGAAGCGTTGGATGTGCTTCGATTTAAAATGATGGGAGGGGCAAATAGCCAGTTGTATATTTATGTGAATCAGATTCGTAATTTAAAAAATATAATAAACAATCCAGGGGATTATAAGAATCGTTTATTAGAAACTGTTTCAGAGAGGCACTTAATATCTGTTCAGATGCTTACTTATATTTATGAGAGTGGTTTCAATAATGATGAAATTTGGGAAATAATAGAAAACTATTTTTTGGGTATTATTCCTGAAGAAGTAAAAAATAAGTGTAAGAAAGAAAATCCGAGTATTATGTTTGAAAAGTATGAAAAGGAGGGAAACTGAGGATGAAATTCCGAACAGATTTTGTCACAAATTCATCCAGTGCCAGCTATGTGTTCTGGGGATTCTATTCCAAGGAAATCTTGGATCTTATGAAAGAATTGATTCAAAAGGGGTGTTTTTACCGATATGATGATTACGATACGATTACCGAAGATTTGGCTGGTTATATGGTTTCGGAAACCCAGAAGAAGGGTTTTGCGGCTATTGATAGTTTGGATTTTTTCCCTTACCGAAAATCCGAAAAAACCGGCTTCCAAATTGCAGAAACCAGAGATCCGCACCGGAGTGCATATGAAGCGCTTATGTCATATATTGACTTAAGTAAGCTTACAAAAGAAGAAGCGGAAGTAATGGAAAAAAGAATCAGGGATGCCGTGACAAACGCAGAGGAGAATCATAAAATATTGATAAAACACGGTACGGCGCAGACCGATGATTCTCATCTATTCTTTGACGAAAATGATTTTGTAGAAACAGAATTTGAGCTTTCTTCGGATAAGAAAACAGTAAAATGCAGTTATGATAACTCTTTAGAAGAGATTCGCTTGGATATGTTTACGAGAATAATTGCACCCGGTGCCTTTAGCGAAATGAAAAATTTGAAAAGTGTAATTATTTCAACCACTAGTTTAGTGTCGATAGGAGAAGGCGCTTTTCTAAACTGCGACAAGCTGAAATATTTTGAAACAGAAATTGTTATCGATAGACGAATCAGTAAAAATGTATCCTTTATTGCATGTCGTATAGTAGATAAAAAAGCATTTTCCGGGTGTACATCTTTGGAGGATATACAGCTTGATGTAGAAAAAATTAATAGTCATGCATTCGAGGGCTGCACGGGATTAAAATCGGTAGTATTTAATGGGTTTAAGAGCCTAAAAACTATAGGAAGTTTTGCTTTTTCGGGTTGTGAAAATCTGCAAGATGTTTATTTTCCGGATGATTGTGATTCATATGGTGATGGAGTGAAAAGCATTTCCCCGACAGCCTTTAAAGGTTGTAAAAATGTTACATTACATGTATATGAGGGCACATGTGCACATGAATTTGCATTGAAGCGGGGAATTCCTTATACATTGATCAGTCGCTTTCCGCGTAGGTACAATGTACAAAAAATGCTTATCAATCGAAGCAGGAATGCAGAGGGGCTTCAGGTTGGTGACAATGTAAAAGTAGAGTATACGGGAAATGATCAAAAACCGGAGCAATTTACAGTGTTTAATAGCCAAGGATTGGAACTTGGTTTTATTTATGAACGCTCGGCAGTGGCTAGAAAAGATATATGTGATCATATTGATTCTATTAGTGCGGTTGTTAAATCATTTACTCCCCTGAAAGAATTAAAAAAGGAAAATCCCAAAGCATCGTGTAGTTCATTAGCGATCGATTTGAATCTGCGTACTTCTTAGTGGAAAGACAACTAAAAAATAGCCGGATGAAACGAAATCAATGATAGCCGATGCAGTAATAAAAAACCGCAACAAAAGCGCAACAACCCTAAATCTTTGTGTTGTTTACACTCGTAGGAGAATGTATAATAGAAATATTATAGTATCCGGGAAGGAACTGAGAAACAGGAGGTACCAGATGAAAGAAAAACAATTTGAATCTTCATCGGAAATGGTTGCCTTTGTGGCCTGCGCGGGATGCGCAGCGGGAAAGGCAAGGTTTCAGGATAAGTGCAGCAGCTGCCGGGAGGCGGTGGATCTGGGCTTTATCCGCGGCGAGTGTAAGAGCGGATGCGTGGGCGTAGGCTCCTGTATCCCGTCCTGCAAGCAGGGCGCAATGAAAATGGAAGACGGAAAGATTGTAATCGACCGCGCGCTTTGCAACGGCTGCGGTGATTGTGCGGCGGAAAGTGTCTGCCCGCAGGGGCTGATCCGGA
>CACYBJ010000317.1 GCA_902772565.1 uncultured Lachnospiraceae bacterium
GCAAGAGTCTTTAATTCGTTGTTCTTAAATGAAACCGGCTCTCCGGACTTTTCAATTACAAGTTTTTCTATTTTGCGGCTGAGTTCCATGAAATGCGTATCCTCGCCGAACATTCTCATCTGTGCGGCAGAATACTTAGGGAAGATTACCTCCACCGGCTCCTTCGCCGGAACTGTATCTTCCTGCGGACGGGAATCAGCTTCTGCATGGTCCGGCTTTTTCTCTTCCGCTGCCGGAGCAGTTTTCTCGGCAGATGCGTTGCCTGCCGGAATGTCTAAAAGCCTGATCTGGGCAACATTGCCCTTCTCGTCTTCAACGACTTTAAGCAGTCCTTTGGACTGCCAGGTCTTTAATGCTTTCTTTGTTTTTGTAACTGTGATATCAAGAGCTTCAGCTACCTTTTTAACGTCAACATCCGCTCCCGGTAAAAATACAAATCTTTGTAAGTAGATATATACCTTAAGGGCGCACTCGTCCGCGTCCACCATGTACTCATCGATGAACCTGTTGGAAAGTACGGTAACCCCGCTGAATATATTTTCCGAAACTATTTTGCACATAACCCCTGTAAACCTTTTTCATTTCCTTTTTTTCCATATTAGCGAGGCTCATTATAACACAGCAAAACCCCTTTGAAAATAGGGCGTTCACCATGCGAAAACGGTAGAACAGCAATGTGGATAATGTGGATAAAACCGGTCAATAACGCAATTTCGGGGCTTTCCTCCAAAAAGAATCCACAACTCCGTTTTTCTCCGAAGTTGTGGATAAAGTGCATAACTTAGTCTCCCAGCAGATGTTCCCCTATTTTATAGACATCTCCGGCACCCATAGTTATCAACAAGTCGCCGTTAACACAATTTTTTAATAAAAAATTTTCGATTTCGTCGAAAGTATCATAATAATAGCTTTCAACACCCAGAGCCTGAAGTTCCTCGCAGATATCATAGGAGCTGATCTCTCCGGTATCCACCTCTCTGGCAGCATAGATTTTGGCCATTACGACTGCATCTGCCGCTTTTAAGGCGTTTACAAACTCGTCCTTAAGAGCAATGGTTCTGGAGAACGTGTGAGGCTGAAATACCACCCAAAGCTTTCCGGACTGATATTTCCTTGCTGTGGCAAGAGTAGCCGCTATTTCGGTAGGGTGATGCGCGTAATCGTCAATTATGGTTACGCCGCATACCTCTCCCTTCTTCTGGAATCTTCTGTCGGTTCCCGTAAAGGATACAAGTCCCTCTGCAATCTCTTCGTCCGTAAGACCTAAGGCAGATGCAAGAGCCACCGCACCCAAAGAATTGGAAACGTTATGGATTCCCGGAACTCCGAGAGTGATTCTGATGCCCTTAACGCCCTTACGTACAAGCGTGTAGGATGCACGTCCCATATTGTCGAAGGTGATATCCCCGGCAGTATAGTCAAAGTCTCCGCCTTCCTTCATTCCGTAGGTAATGACTTCGCCCTTGACATTCTTTATGATTTCGTTGTAATTATCGATTTCACCGTTGATCACAACGTGACCGCCTTCAGGAACTATTTCGGCATATGCCGCAAAACTGTTTCTGATGTCATTAATATCCTTAAAGAAATCCAGATGGTCTGCCTCTACGTTAAGAATGATCTCGTCGGTAGGGAAGAACTTAAGGAAACTGTTGGTATATTCGCAGGCTTCAAAAAGGAAGTCGTCGCCGTTACCGATACGAAGGTTGCCGCCGATGGACGGAAGCACGCCTCCCACGGAAATGGTAGGATCCTTCTTGCCTGCCAGAAGGATGTGAGCCATCATGGAAGTTGTGGTGGTTTTACCGTGGGTTCCCGCAACGCCGATTGCTCTCTTATAGAACTTGCAAAGCTGACCGAGAAGAGCCGCACGCTCCATCATGGGAAGACCGCGTCTTACGCACTCTGCATACTCCGGATTGTCAGGATGAACGGCTGCGGTATAAACCACAACGTCGATATCATCAGATATATTCTCCGCGCCCTGACCGATGAAAATACGAACTCCCTGAGCTCTTAAGCCGTCAAGGATTTCGCTGTCGGCTCTGTCAGAACCGCTGACGGTAAAACCGCGGCTCACAAGCAGTCCCGCAAGACCGCTCATACTGATTCCGCCTATTCCGATAAAATGGATGTGCACGGGATTGTTAATGTCTATCTGATACATAATAGCCTCCAAAAGCCGTCCCGCAGGAAAGCGGGAAGGCTTTAGTTCATTTAATTACTTGTTTTCTTTTTTCCGAATGCAAACCTGATCTTCTTTATGAGAGGTGTCTTATCACCGTTAAAGAAGATAAGTGACATGTAAATCTTGGCTGCGATAACAAGGCAAATCCAGATTGCCACGATAAGTATCACGAGGGATATTACCGCCTCCAAAATGCTAAGTTCGCCTGCAAGCACCGCACCCGATGAATACATTGCCGATACGAAAGGAATGTATGCATAGAATTTCGGAAGTTTGCCCATGGAA
>CACYBJ010000318.1 GCA_902772565.1 uncultured Lachnospiraceae bacterium
CCCGAGGATGTAACAGTAGGCGGAAAGAAAGCCCGTTATGTAGCGGAACTCATTGACACGAAGGACGCCCGCGCCCTTTACAATTATGAGAATAAGTACTGGAAGGCATATGCCGCCGTAACGGAAAACAACTACGGCGAAGGAAAAGCGGTATACATCGGAACCTATGTAACCGAAAAGATTCTTAAGAACATTCTCAATTACACCCTGTGTGACTTAAGACAGAACATACTTGTAAAAGCTTCCTTCCCATGCATAGTGAAAACAGGCGTTAATGCCGACGGTGAAAACATCGTATTCATACTTAATTTCAGCGGCGATGAGATCCGAACTTCAGAACTTAAAATCGATGCCACAGACATCTTAACCGGCAGCTACATCGCCAAAGGAGACCGCATCACACTGCCGGGCTGGGGCTTTGCGATATTAAAAGAAAGCGAAAGAAAAATAGACCTGTAAAAAACAATTCGTACAAGTCAGATTTAAGAAAAAAGAATTCAAGAGCAAAAAAATCCTCCGTACCATGGCACGGAGGATTTCTCTTTTACTGTGGTTTTTTCAGTGTTGCAATTTTTAATGCGGCATCGTCCGAAATCAGAGTCGATCCGCCGATAACAAACACCATCTCAATTTTTGATTGGGTTTCATACAGTCGTTTGACAACTGTGGACACACATCTGTTACTGCTGTTAACAAGAAGTATAGGCGTATTATACTGGGAAGCCAGAGGTCCGACAGAAAGACCGTCCGGGTAGTTTTCCGAGTAAACCAGAAAACAGCTGGTACGGTTTAAGAACTGATAAAACATCAACTCAAGGGCTGTTTCTATTCTGTTACTGCCATATAAGGAATAAATCGAGCTTATTTTTCTGAGCTGCTGACGGACCTCCGGGCTTACAACCGTCTCTCCTCCCAAAACCGTATACCAACTGGTTTCTGCGTGATCTTCTAGGTATTCAATCTGATAATCTCTCAGTTTTCCCGGGGCCAATAGAATCGGTTCTCTGGTCGAAGATGCACTCAGACAGTCGGCATAATCACTTCCGGAGCAGACACATAAAGGCCCTGTGTAATCTAACTCTTCCAGTACTTTTATATTGGTTTCATATCTGTCAGCACCGGCGAGTCTTTTCACTTTGCATCCGTTTTTGGCAAGGATCGTATCAAAGGATGCAGGGACCACAGCCGTTCCGCCGAGAATATATACTGTTCCGCCGGGTTCAAGATAGGTTTTCAGATACTTAAGAGTGGTTTCCGTCACCTTGGTTTCAGTACTTGTTGTAAGGAGCAGCGGAGCATCTTTTATATAAGCAAGGTAACTTCCGGATAATGCATCCGCAAATCCTTCACCTGTCGCAAGCACAACGGTGTCGAACTTATCGACTTTAAGGTAGGATCTGAGTTTTTCGGCAATTTTAAAAGATGTTTCATAACGGTTATTGCCGTAAATCCTTCTTACGTTTCTTTCTGCTCCACCGCATTCGGAACAATCCTGTGTGGCTTCATTACCGTTTCTAACCCATTTATCCATCGAATAGGTATGGTACAGATCCACCTGAGCTTCGTAATTCTTTATATTTACGGTACAGTTTACCTGAACTCTGTACAAATTACTGCAGCCATTACAGTCCAGCTCACTGATATTTGTATCAGCTGCAGAGCAAACCTTCAGTTTGCCATGATTACGTATATCAAGCGAGGTAATATTATTGCCGAATAAATAAAGATACTCCAGCTTGCTTTGTTTACTTATATCAAGCGATGTCAGCTCATTATTGGACATGTCGAGCAGAACAAGATTTGTTGCATTCTTCAGATCGATTTTTGTCAGCTTATTACGGGACAGCTCAAGATTCGTCAGGCTCGGATTATTACCTATGCTGACTTCCGAAAGCTGGTTATCATTTAAAAACGCATAGGTAAGGGCTGTGCAATCACTCAGATTTATCTTCGTCAGACTTCCGTGCTCGATATATAAATTTTCAAGACCGGTGCATCCGCTAAGATTCACGGTTTCACAATTGCTGTTGTACACATTGATCATCTCGAGGTTGCTCATTCCCGCGAGATCAAGAGATGTTATCTGGGAATAACCGATGTTAAGATTACGTAGTGTTGAGAAATACTTAATACCGGTAAGGTCTTTTATTTCATAGTGTTTATCAAAACCGGTATCAATTGAGATAGTAGTGACCTTCGCGATTTCGTCAGCGGAAAGGCTTCCGTTATTGTCCAGATCATACCTTATTACAAATTCCCTGAAAGCAGCGTCAGGGAAATTGGTCGCG
>CACYBJ010000319.1 GCA_902772565.1 uncultured Lachnospiraceae bacterium
CCCAAGGTCTATTGTTACTTCTTCTTTTTCGTTCATTTGACTCCCCTTTAGATCAAGTGTTATTTATGAACTCAGGCGACGGCGACAACTGCCGTCAATCGCTCTATTTCCGTCAGGTTAATCGAGATAGATGTCGTTTATTATGCACTCCGGATTCTCTATGAAGATCCTGTCGGCATATTCCGCGCCGATCTTTTTGGCCACCCACCTGTAGGCATCCTGCATCTCCATGGTACGGTCTCCCGTGTCCGCATGGGCGTCGGTGCCGACAAAGTCTATCATGCGGTCTTTCATCAGCTTTTTGATGAATTTCTGTATGCCCCGTCCGGCGCGTCCGTCTATCGATTCCGCATTTACCTGCAGATAGGCGCCGTGATCCGAAAGCTCATAGACACGGTCCGGCTTCTCCACCAGACATGCGAAGCGCTCGATGTGAGCCACTATGGGAATGTAGCCGTGCTCGACCGTGGTCAGAACAGCTGAACGTATCTTCGAAAATTCCGCCAGGGGCATGAATTCAAAGAGGACGTACCTGCTTCCCGCAAGAGTCGGAATACGCTTTTCCTCATAGTCCCGTGGCGTCAACCGGTCATGCCAGAAAACCTCGCAGCCGGAAAACATTCTCATGTCCCGGAACTCCGCCATTACCGCCTTTTTTACTTCCTCGAACCGGGCAAGTATGTCATCTTTGTTTCTGTTCCATACCGTAGGATTGAAATGCGGCGTGGCAATTATGGTCCGGGTGCCGTTATCATAGGCCGTGCGTGCCATGTTAAGACTCATTTCAAGGCTTTTAGAGCCGTCGTCCAGCCCGTAAAGGATGTGATTGTGAATGTCGCAGAGTCCTGTTTTCATGGATTGTCCCGTGAATAAGCTGTATACTACAAAAATACATTGGATCTGCCTCGCAAACCCAATGTATTATATCATTTATGATGGCCAGGTGCAATTAAAATTATATGTGGTCAGGGGAAGAGGTATCTTCAGAATCGCACCCTCACAAAAATCACACCTTCTCAAAATCGGCCTTCGGATGCTTGCAGATAGGGCAGATGAAATCATCCGGCAGTTCCTCGCCTTCCCACTCGTAACCGCACACGGTACATCTCCAGATAGTCTTGCCTTCGGGAGTTTTGCCCACTGCCTGTGGCTTCGGCTTGATATTCTCCTGATAGTAGGCGTAGGTGCAGCTCGGCGCATCGGAAAGCACCGTCATGAAGGTTGGCTCGCAGATAAATAAGGTGTGGGAGCCAAGATCCACCTCTGTCTTAACCACAAGGGAGAAGTAGGCATTGGTGCCCCTCTTGATATATGGAATGTTGTTGGCGGCGCAGTAATAGTCATCTGTCGGAAAATCGGCAAATTTGTCAACATCGCGGCCGGACTGAAAACCGAAGTGCTTAAAGATTTCGAAATCGACTTCGGTGCTCAGAACCGAAATATTGCACTGTCCGCTTTTCTTAATTAAATCATGAGTGAAGTTGCTCTTGTTGACCGCCACGGAAATCGCATTAGGCTCCGAAGCCAGCTGCATGGCAGTGTTTATGATGCATCCGCCGGTAACTCCTTCGGCAGATGCCGTACATACAAAGAGTCCGTAGGAAAGTTTGTACATTGCTTTTGGGTTGTTGGTTGTGGACATGGTGTGGCTCCTTTCTGTGTCACTGCATATGTACCGTCCGGCACATGCAGGTTTCACTACATTTCCAGCAGATCAGCCACTCTGACCTGCAAATGTTTTTCAATTATACGCAGTCTTTTGGCGGGCAGATTATAATTGCTGTCAGGCCTGAATCTGAATCCTAACATACGTCGCAGTTCAGATTTCTGTCTCGGTGTTATAAACTCTTTTACGATATTTTCAAAAGGCACTCCGTACGAAGATCTTCTTGTCTTAGCATATTCTTCGATATTTTCAAGATCATCTTCCATGGCATAATTAAACAGCGACAATCCGTTATCGAAAACAGGGGCAAAGGCACAGGGTTTGTTCGTTTTGTTGTCAACAATGAATCCGAAATTACCGAAATGACGATCCTCGTTATATATGAGGGCATCAAATATCAGC
>CACYBJ010000320.1 GCA_902772565.1 uncultured Lachnospiraceae bacterium
AATAAAGGGGCGAAGTAGCTCTTCTGCATGGGGCTTTTTGATCATATACTCCATCGCACAGTCAGTTTCGCGATGCTTATTCAAATAAGCAGCGATGGCGTCCAGTTCATTCTTTGTATCCTTCAACATCATTTCCAAAATCATCCGCTTGTTCAGCGCAACAATCAGGCCCTTCTCCGAGGAGGGAAGGTATTTCCATTTTTTGTTTACATAATGGTAATGTTTAAAACTGTTTCCGTTTTGCTGGAACTTAAATGCCTCTGGCGGAAGCGTGCTGATTTCTGCTTCGAGTGCCATTGCTTTCGTGGAAAGACGTGCTGCCTCAACCTTCATTTTGTCGTAAATGTTCATAGAGAGTCCTTTCTGATAGGTGGTTAGATTTGATAAAAAAGTGATTAGATGAAGAAACGCAGATTAGTGAGATATCATCCAGGAACGGATGCAGATATTAATATTGTATTGATTATAAGCAGGGAATCAAGACTATTTTCTGTATTGTTGACGGGCGTTTGTGAAAATGCATTGGGTCAAATGAGCTTAAAAACAGAGTTTGGCATCCCTTGAAATGCTGTAAATCAGGGGTTTTTGAGGCATTTTGGGTCAAATCGTTGCTGAAAGAGAAAATGGCATCCATAAAAGGAGGATTTCAGGGATGCCAAATGAGCATTTTGACAAGGATTGACCCGATGGCAACAAGCACCCTGCGATTTCTTCTCCTGACTATGTACAAAAAAATATACATAACCAACCAAATCCAGTATAATATCTCTATCTGGTAAAGCATCATTGTAGAAAGGGGGATACTGTTGTGATTACAAAGAAAAAGATTCGGGCACCTATCATTGTTTTATTAGTTTTGTCTTTGATACTTGTTTTACTCCCTGTTAGCAGTCTTAAGGCCTATGCGGCGGAAATCAGCATTAGTAATGGAGAGTTTAAGATTTCCGACCTGATAAAAAGCGTTGAGGACGGCGGCAGGGGACTCGCACCGGGAGATACGCTTGAAGTAGGGACTGACACGACGCTGGTCGTGGACGTGGATTTTGACCTTGACAGAATCATCCCTTCTTTTAATGTCAGCAATCTCACCATCAAGGGATCGAATACACTGACTGTTTACCATGGAATAAACGTGGGCACAGCCGGCACATTTACGATGGAGAGCGGAACGCTGCGGGTAACAGGCCCATATCCAACCGGCAGCCCTTCGGATGGCATTTATGCGCCAACTACCACCATCAATGGCGGTAAGATCGATATTGTTTTCGATGACACCTCAAAGCAATTTCAAACCGGTTTTTATTCAGACTGGTTTACATTAAATGACGGACAGGTAACGGTTGATATCAGCGGAACCGGAAGTGCATATACCTGCGGTATCTATAGTTATAGCCACGACGGCTATGTCGTCATTAACGGCGGCACCCTGAACATCGATGTGGAAAACAGTTTTGGTTATCCATACGGCATATACAATCAGGGAAATAGTTATGTCGTTAATATCAAAGGCGGTACGACAACCGTGAAAGCGAATCGGACAAACAGCGAAAGCAACTACGCCAATGCAAAAGGTATTTACGGAGAGTGTAGTGAAGGAGAAGGTCTTTCCTTCTATATCTCGGATGGAAGTCTGACGGTAGATGTTGTCAATAAAGGACAGGATGCCTATGGCATTATAGGCTCGTATTTTAATATTTCCGGGGGCACGCTGGATGTTTATGCCGGAACAGAAGAGGAAGGGTGCGCAGGCATCGGCATTAAGACAAATGAGGATGCAACCTTCCTGATGAGCGGTGGTACTGTAAAGGTCCAAGGCTCAACCTATTCAACAGCATCCGGAACCGGCAGAGGAATCGAATATTGGAATTCCGATGCCAGCAGACGCATCGATATTTCCGGAGGAACCCTTACCGCTACGGGAGATGGTGCAGGTATCTTTGTATTTAACAGTTCGGAAAATGAGCTGGTACCGAACCAGATTTATGGAGATGCGAAAGTTACTGTAGGAAACGGCTATACGGAAGCCTCGATTTACGGAGTCCGTGACGGCGGTTGGAAAATCTTCGGAGAAGCTGAGCTTACGTCGACGAGTGCGCAGTTTAACGGTCTGTCTACAGAAGGAACGCTTGAGATCATCGATACTCCAACTGTAAAGCTGACCGGACAGAGCATCAGCGGGATCAATCGCTGCGCTGTGTATGCCAAGAAAGGCATTTTCATCGGTGACACACTCGAGATCCAAACGGAAGTCGGTCCGGGCGTAGTCGATACAATCGAAGCAGGCTCTTATATCAAATGTGTGGCCTACAATCGTTATGCAAAAGAAGCCATCATCCAGCCAAAAGACGTGGTCAAGGCGAATGTCCTGTTTTATGATGAATTTACAGGAAAGAAGATCACTGACGGCAGCGTCATGGTATATAAAAACGAAGGGGCTTGGCAGGCAGCCGGCAACGAGGCTATTACGTTTCATGTTGGAAAGGGTGAGAATTTTACTCTGACTGTGGGCGAATCAGTAGGCAGCGAGTATACCTTTAACGGTTGGTACAGAGGAGCCTATCCGGGCACGCTGTTCAGCAAAAGCACGACGATTACCCAGAACATAACCTCCGATACCTGGTATTATGCCGAGTTCTCCCCACCAAAGACGGAGATCACAAGCTTCACACTTACATCAGATAAAGAACCGCTTCCGGGGATGACCCGCGTGGATAGGCCAGCGGTTTCGGTTGCAGAAGAGGGAGTCACCATCACCGGAACGGCATGGCTTGACAAGGATGGACATCATCTTGCAGAGGATTATGTCTTCGCCGCTGGCGATACCGTCATGC
>CACYBJ010000321.1 GCA_902772565.1 uncultured Lachnospiraceae bacterium
ACTTCCCGATGAGGATCCGGAAGGCGAGTCAAAGAAATCAAGTGATGTAAATGCACACTTCGTTCTTAACGAATGCCGTTTCAATGTGGATGCTGAAGGCAATGACGTATCTCTCGCTGCAGATGATGAGGAAATCACCGACGAAGTCGACGAAAGTGAAGATGGTGATACTCCCGAAGTAATATCCAGCGACACATCGGACGACAGCAACGATACAAAGACCACCGGTAACACAGAAAAAGCCGATACCGCAAAGTCTGAAAAGAAGGACGATTCCAAGAGTGACAATACTCTTCCGATAGTCATCGGCATTTGCTGCGGTGTTGTTGTAATCGCAGGTATCATCGTTTTTGTTGCCAAAGGCAAAAAGAAATAAGGAACTGTAAATAAAAATCAAGCGCAAAAAAATCCGGTCACAGACCGGCCAAGAAAAAGTAAACTGCCCCCGGCTTCGGTCGGGGGTTATTTGGAGGCGGACATGGCAGTAGAAAAGAAAAGAGTGGGTAATCCCCGCTTCACTATGAATTATTTTACTTTCGGAGAGGGGGACAAAACCTTTGTTATCCTTCCCGGACTCAGCATTAAGCCGGTATCTGACATGGCCAAATTGGTAGCCGACGGATACTCGGTACTGCACAAGGATTTTACAGCCTATGTCTTCGACAGGAGAAGCGACATTCCGGAGGACTATTCCGTCTTCGATATGGCGCGGGACACTGCTGCCGCAATTAAGGATTTGGGACTTAAGGATATTTATCTTTTCGGAGCATCCCAGGGCGGCATGATGGCATTGCTTATTACTCTTGAACATCCCGAACTGGTGAAGAAACTGGCACTGGGCTCAACTACCGCCCATACCTGTGAAGAAAACTCTAAAGTGATAAAGAACTGGATAGATATTGCAAAAACAAAGGACGGCGTAGCTCTTTATACGGCCTTCGGTAAGGCTATTTATCCGCCGAAAACCTATCAGGAATTTGAAGGTGCATTAAGACTCATGGGAAGCACCGTTACCGATGATGAATTTGACAGATTCGTGACTATGGCATCAGCCGCAAAGGACTTTGATGTCAGGGAGTCACTTAAAGATATAAAGTGCCCGGTACTTGTACTTGCTCCGGATCCGGACGAGGTGCTGGGAAGCGATACCGTAGATGATTTCAGAGCGGAATTTGCGGGAAGAGAAGATTACCGCGAACGCATTTATGAGGGCTACGGCCATGCGGCCTTCGACACCGCTCCGAACTACAAAGAAGAGATTCTTGACTTCTTTTTAAATGCGTAACCGACAAAACTATGCAAATCTCCGGAAATGAAACGCTTTCCGGACGAGGCAGGCAACATAACTATCAGTATAGCGAGGTAGATATGGGAATCAAAAAACTGACATTGCTTCACGCCAACGATATTCACGGCCAGCTTAATTTCAAAGTGGGCGAGGATTTTAAAATCAACGGAGGCATCTCCCTTCTTTCCGGTTACCTTAAGCGGGAAAGAAGCAAGGGACCGGTATTTTTCGGCATATGCGGAGACGTGCTTCAGGAGGACGTGCTGGGAAGTGATTATAAGGGCTCCAACACCATGGAACTGATCAATTACCTGGACCCTGATGCCATATCCCTGGGCAACCATGAACTGGACTACGGTCTGGCCCATCTTCTTATTTTTAAAGAGTGTATTAAGTCGCCCACACTGTGTGCCAATATTTTTGTATCCAAGGTAGGGCAGCCTCTTTTTACACCTTCCATCGTACGTGAAATTAACGGAGTAAAAATCCTTCTTATCGGCGTGATTCCCGAAGCCTTTTTCGGTAAGATCATTTCCGACGAATTCTGCCGTAAAACATTAAGCTATGTGGACAGCTATGAAATGATACGTCATGAAATAGCAGTACATGAAAATGATAATATAGACATGGTGGTGCTCATGTCTCACTACGGAATAGAAGGGGACCGTCTGCTGGCTGAGCATATGCCGGAAGACATTCATGTGGCCCTGCTTCTTGGGGGACACACCC
This sequence comes from uncultured Lachnospiraceae bacterium, assembly GCA_902772565.1. Classification (GTDB taxonomy): domain Bacteria; phylum Bacillota; class Clostridia; order Lachnospirales; family Lachnospiraceae; genus UBA3775. The sequence goes on from CACYBJ010000321.1 coordinate 2,018, forward strand.
ATATTGACATGGATGAGCCGGAAGTGATTAACGGCATTCCGGTGGTGCAGTCCAGTTACGGAACCACCCACATCGGCCGCTACGATATAGAATTTGATACCGACGAAAAAAAGATTAAATCGTGGAAGTGGGAGAGGATATCCCTTAACGAAGATACCTCCGATTTCGACACGGGAGTGGACGAGCTGGCGGACAAAGTAACCTTCTTTAAAAAGGTTAAGAAGGCTGCGGTTCCGATGTTTAATTTTGCCGATAATTACAAACATGAATCCAGGCTTTATGAAACGGATCTTTCCAATATTGTGACAGATGCCTTCGCCGACATCTACCCTGTGGATTTCATAATCATGCAGTCGGGAAGCCTGAGGAGAAAGGAATGCGGTCCCGTTGTTACAAAGAAGGACTTTACGGAACTCTATCCTTTTGATGATGCGTTTTGTGCGGTATCATTAACAGGCGCGGAAATAAAGGATGCTTTTAATTATCTGTTCAGTCTCAAGCCCGACGGTTCGGTTATGAACGGAACCTTTGATTACAGCAGGGGCTTCAGGCTTAAAGTAGATGCCGATGACTGCTGGAACAAAGGCTGCAAAATAGAAGAACTGACTCTTTACGGAAAGTCTTTTGAAGACGGCAAAATCTACAGAGTCGGCATGACGAAAAACTGTGTTAAGAACTGTGGAAAGTACTTCGGAATATCTGTTCCCGAAGAGAAGGTGAGAGTTGTTTCCTACTCCACACAGGGGGATCTGGCCACATGGTTCCTTAAGCAGGAAGAACCGGTTACGGCACCGGTTATCGGAGAAAGGTTTACTATTAAAAATCTTGAAATGTAAGGG